>NZ_LIRL01000755.1:0-7188 GCF_001419795.1 Streptomyces niveiscabiei | reverse complement strand
CGGACCCCGAGGCGCTCGCCGCCTGGTTCTTCGAGGCTGCCAACTCCGGGGACCTGGTCCGGTACATCGCGACCTTCGATCACACGCTCGCCGTTCTCCAGACCCGCGAGGGCCTGTTGAGAGTCGCTGAGGAGTATGTCCTCGACCTGGCGGCGGACGGTGTCGTGTACGGCGAGGTCCGCTACGCGCCGGAGCTGAACACGCGCGGTGGCCTCACGCTGNNAGGCCGCCGACCTGGCCGTCGTCTACCGCGACGCGGGCGTCGTCGGCTTCGACATCGCCGGCGCCGAGGCGGGCTTCCCGGCCGCCGACCACGCGGACGCGTTCGCACACCTGCGGAGCGAGAACGTGCCGTTCACGATCCACGCGGGCGAGGCGGACGGCCTGTCCAGCATCCACCAGGCCCTCCAGATCTGCGGAGCCCAGCGCATCGGCCACGGCGTCCGCATCACGGACGACATCGCCGACCTGGCCACCGGCAAGCTCGGCCGCCTCGCGGGCTGGGTCCGCGACCGCCGTATCGCCCTGGAGATGTGCCCCACCTCCAACCTCCAGACCGGCGCCGCGACCTCCATCGCCGAGCACCCGATCACCGCGCTGAAGAACCTCGGCTTCCGCGTCACCCTGAACACCGACAACCGCCTGGTGTCGGGTACGACGATGACGCGCGAGATGTCCCTCCTGGTCGAGGAGGCCGGCTGGACCACCGCCGACCTGCGCGATGTGACGGTGAACGCCCTGAAGAGCGCGTTCATCCCGTTCGACGAGCGCAAGAAGCTGATCGAGGACGTCGTCCTGCCGGGCTACTCCTCCGCGCTCTGAATCATCCCGCGCAGATAGGCCGCCTGACCGGCGTGTTCGAGGTCGTCCGCGAGCACGCTCACCAGGCGTACCCCGAGGCTGACCGGCGGGTCCCAGCGGATGTCGACGATCCGCTCCAGGTCCTCGGCGGCGACCGTGGCCAGCGCCTCCAGCGTCTGTTCGTGGACGGCGTCGTAGTAGCCGGTCAGCAGGTTCGCCCCGGCGACCCGCACCCGGGCGACCTGGTCGGGCCCGTGTCCGTACCCGGTGTCGTGCGGCGGCAGGTCGAGGCCGAACAGCTTCTCCCAGCCCTGCGCGTGCCACACCTGTTCCAGACCGAACGCGTCGGCGACATGGTCGTCCTGGACCCGGGTGAGGTGCCAGATCAGCCAGGCCACCGAGTTGGCCTGGGGGGCCGGCCGGTGGTTGAGCCCGTCCGCGTCGAGTCCGGCGACCGCCGCGTGGACCTCTTCCCGGATGCGGCCGTACCCGTCGATGAGAATGTCCTTCGCATGCATACGACCACCATGCCCCGCGCGCGGCTCACGCGCCCCCGGTTTCGAGCAACCCCATGAGCGCCCGCGCCGCCGGACTTCTCGCCCCGTCGGGCGGGAGCAGCGCCACGGTCTCGTAGCCCTGCTCCCCGGACCCCTTCAGCGGCAGCGCGGCGAGCGCGGGCCGCTTGTGCCGGAAGTGCCGGGGGACGACGGCGACGCCGAGGTTCTCGTCGATCAGGTCGAGGAGGCTGTGCACGTCGTTGACCTCCAGCGCGACCGTCCGCCGCACCCCCGCTTCCGCGAACGCCGCGTCGGTGGCCCGGCGCGGGCCCCAGTCGGGGTGGAAGTCCACGAACACCTCGTCCCCGACGTCCTCGCAGCTCAGCGCGGCCCCCGCGCCCGCCAGCCGGTGGTCGGGGTGGCACAGCACGTACATCGGCTCGACGGCCAGCGACACCGACCTGAGCTGGTCCGTGTCGTCCTGCGTCCGGTACGCGAACGCCAGGTCCAGCCGCCCCGCGGCGACCTCCTCGGCGAGCGTCCCCGACCCGAACTGCCGAAGCCGCACCTCCACGTCCGGGTGCGTACGGCGGAACGCGGCGAGCAGCCCCGGCGGGTGCACGCCCGCGATGCACTGCTCGGTGCCGACCGCGAGGGTCCCGCGCAGGACGCCCTGCACGGCCGCCACCGCCTCGTGCGCCGACCTGACCTGCGCGAGGATGCGCTCGGCCTCGGTCAGCAGGGCGCGGCCCGCCTCGGTGAGGGTCACCCGGCGGGTCGTGCGCACGAACAGCGGAGCGCGCAGTTCCCGTTCCAGGGCGCGGATCGACGCGGACAGGCCGGACTGGGACACCATGAGGCGTTCGGCGGCCCGGGTGAAGTGCTGGTCCTCGGCGACCGCGACGAAGTGCTGGAGGTGGCGCAGTTCCATGACCGGGAAGCTTAGCCACTGAGAAGCCCGGCCGCTGAATTCCATCGGATTCTTCTGTTGGACCTCTGCCCGCAGGTCGGGAAAGGTGGATATCGCTCGAAAGCTGTGCCCCCCACCCCTCGTGATGGAGTCGCGTTGTCCTACACCGCCCACCCCGACCGCTACGCGGACATGCCCTACCGCCGCTCCGGACGCAGCGGACTCAAGCTCCCGGCCCTGTCGCTCGGTCTGTGGCACAACTTCGGCCCCGACCGCTCGATCGAGACCCAGCGCGCGATCCTGCGCCGCGCCTTCGACCTCGGCGTCACCCACTTCGACCTCGCCAACAACTACGGCCCGCCGCCCGGCGCCGCCGAGTCCGCGTTCGGCGAGTTCCTCAAGTCCGACTTCGCGCCCTACCGCGACGAGATGATCATCTCGACGAAGGCCGGGTACCTGATGTGGCCGGGCCCGTACGGCGAGTGGGGCTCCCGCAAGTACGTGCTGTCGTCGCTGGACCAGTCCCTCAAGCGGCTGGGCCTCGACTACGTCGACATCTTCTACTCGCACCGCCCCGACCCCGACACCCCGCTGGAAGAGACCATGGGCGCGCTGCACTCCGCCGTCCAGCAGGGCAAGGCGCTGTACGTCGGCATCTCCAACTACTCCGCCGAGCAGACCCGCGAGGCCGCCCGCATCCTCGGTGAGCTCGGCACCCCGCTGCTGATCCACCAGCCGCGCTACTCGATGCTCGACCGGCGCCCGGAGACCGGCGGCCTGCTCGACGCGCTGGACGAGCTGGAGGTCGGCTCGATCGTCTTCTCCCCGCTGGAGCAGGGCGTCCTGTCCTCCCGCTACCTCGACGGCATCCCGGAGGGCTCCCGCGCGGCCAGCGAGAGCCCGTTCCTGAACTCCGACGCGCTCACGGAAGACCTCGTCGCCAAGCTGCGCGCGCTCAACGACATCGCCGCCGGACGCGGCCAGACCCTCGCGCAGCTCGCCCTCGCGTGGGTGCTGCGCGGCGGCCGGGTCACCTCCGCGCTCGTCGGCGCGAGCAGCGCCCAGCAGATCGAGGACAGCGTCGGCGCCCTCGCCAACCTGGACTTCGAGGACGCCGAGCTGGCGCAGATCGACAAGATCGTCAACGGTTGAAGCGTTCGGTCAGCCGTACGGTCACTGGCTCTCCCTCGGCTTTTCCGCAGGCCGCGCGGAGCCCGGCCCTGACCGGCAGCTTGTGCGTGCCGTCGCCGAGCGCCATGAAGGAGCTCTCGAACGGCTGACCGTCCACGGTCCCGCGGACCTTCACCCGTCCGCGGGTCCCGAAGAACGCCACCGACTCGGGCCACACCACGTACGTCCACCCGCCCTTCGCCGGGCTCCTGCGCAGGACGGCGGTGAACTCGACGTCCAGGGGTTCGCTGCTCATGACTCTCTCCGCTCGCTCGGGTCGTCCCGGTAGACCCGGCCGGGCGGGAGAACTCATCGCCCTTCGGGCACCCGGTCCAGGAAACCGAGCACGGCAATGATCCGGCCGTCCTCGTCCAGGGTGACGACGTCCGATCCGGCCACCGGAGCCGTATCGTCCGTCTCGTTCACCAGCTCCCAGGAGAAGCGGGCCGTGTCGTGGTGGCCGTCGACCGCCCCGGTGAGGCGGAAGGCGAACCCGGGGAACTGCTCGCGCGCCGCCGCGATCAGGGCGGCGATCCCCGCGTGGCCGCTCACATCCGCCAGGGGGTCCGTGTAACTGCCTGTTTCCGTCCAGGCCGCCGCGACCGCCTTCGCGCGGGTCTCGGGATCGGGCGCGTTCCACGCCTCGAAGTAACGAGTGACGGCGATGTTGTGACGCTGGGTGTGCACGGGCATACGGAATCGGCCTCCTGTGAAGGTGTCATAACCGGTCGGGACCCGGATCGCTCTCCGGTGTCCTCAACTCTCCCCGCGCAGGTCCCCGGGGTCGATTACCTCCGAGGTCATGAAGCTGTGCCTCCATGCGGCATGCATTCCGGCCAGGCCGGGCCCGGAATATGCCAGGAGACTGGCCGGAAAGACATGGTGACAGTGTTTTAGAAGTGAACATACTCGTCGTCATGGGTAGCTCACTCTCAGGTACCGCATAGAAAGCGAGGCCGCCCGCCCGGCATCGATCGACGGGGGAGAGAGACGTGCACGACGAATTCCTGTGCCATGTCACCGCGTACGGTGTCTGCGACGGCCGCCGCATCGGCGTACCGCTCGGCACCTACCGCGCACCCACCCTCGCGCTCGCCCTGTGGTGGTTACGCGACCGGGCCTCCTGGATCGCCGAGCGCCTCGACCCCCAGCCGGAGAGCGGCCTGTGCCCGCCCGGCGCGCTCGTCCCGGTGGCCCACACCGTCCCCGACGTCCCCGGCGCCCTGCGCGCCTGGTGCGCCGACATGGGCCAACAGGAGCTGGTAGCCGACGAGTTGGCGGTCGGCCGGCTCGTACGGATCGCCCTGAGCGACGAGACGACGGAGTACGAGCTGCTCGCGGAGTCGGTGGACGCGCTGCGGATGCAGCGGACGATCCCGGCCCTGGTGCTGCCGGTCGCCTGAAGACCTCGCGGCCCCGCCAGGCGCACACATGGACGAATCGATAGAATTCCGGCATGGCGGAGCCGTCGGTCCTCCCGACCGCACCCGACCTGGTCCTGGAGACCGAGACGGGCTCCACCGTGATGACCCCGGCACACGCGTACCGCGTCGGCCGCGACCCCCTCAGCGACATCGTCCTCGACGACTCCCGCGTCTCCTGGCACCACGCGGTCCTGCGCCCCGAGGGCGACCACTGGCGGATCGAGGACGAGCACAGCACCAACGGCACGTACACCGACGGCCACCGCGTCCACGCCGAGGACGTCGGCCCCGGCAGCGTCCTGTGCTTCGGCAGCCCCGACGACGGCCCCCACGCCCGCCTCAAGGCCGCCCGCACCGCCGCCTTCCGCAGCCCCACCGCCGTACACCGCCTCCCGGCCACGACCGTCCGCATCGGCCGCGCCGCCGACAACGATCTCGTCCTCGACGACCTCGTGGTCTCCCGGCACCACGCCGAACTGCGCGCGCTGCCCGACGGGACGCACGAGATCGCCGACCTCGGCAGCCACAACGGCACCTATCTGAACGGAAGTCCGGTCACCCGCGCCCTGGTCGGGCCCGACGACGTCGTGGGGATCGGGCACTCCGCGTTCCGGCTCGCGGACGGCAGGCTCCAGGAGTACGTCGACACCGGCGAGGTCTCCCTCGACGTCCAGGACCTGACCGTCACCCTCGGCGACGGCCGCGTCCTGCTCGACCACGTCTCCTTCCCCGTCGGCGAGAAGTGCCTGCTCGCGGTGGTCGGCCCGAGCGGCGCGGGCAAGTCGACGCTGCTGGGCGCCCTGACCGGACAGCGCCCCGCCGACCACGGCACGGTCGGCTACGACGGCCGCGACCTGTACCGCGACTACGCCGAACTGCGCCAGCGCATCGGCCTCGTCCCCCAGGACGACATCCTGCACGCCCAGCTGACGGTCCGCGCCGCCCTCACCTACGCCGCCGAACTCCGCTTCCCCCAGGACACCGCGAAGGAGGAGCGCCGCGCCCGCGTCACCGAGGTGATCCACGAACTCGGCCTCGGCCAGCGCGCCGACCAGCCCGTGCACAGCCTCTCCGGCGGCCAGCGCAAACGCGTCAGCGTCGCCCTGGAACTCCTCACGAAACCCTCGCTGCTCTTCCTCGACGAGCCGACCTCGGGCCTCGACCCCGGCATGGACCGCTCGGTGATGCACATGCTGCGCGGCCTCGCCGACGACGGCCGCACCGTCATCGTCGTCACCCACTCCGTCCTCAGCCTCGACGTCTGCGACCGCCTCCTGGTCCTCGCCCCCGGCGGCCGGACCGCCTACTACGGCCCGCCCGAGGACGCCCTCGCCTACTTCGGCGCCGCACAGTGGCCGGAGGTCTTCGAGTCCCTCGAACAGGACCGGGACTGGGCGGGGGAGTACCGCCTCTCGCCCCTGCACCGCCGGTACGTCCGCGACGCCACCGCCCAGCCCCGGCTGCCCCGCCAGGACCGGGTCACCGTCCCGCCGCCGCCCCGCCCGCGCGGCCGAAGAGCCCAACTCGCCACCCTGGTCCGGCGCTACACCGCCGCCCTCTCCTCCGACCGCACCTTCCTCGCCGTGATGATCGCCCTCCCCTTCGTCATGGGCGGCATGGCCCGCGCCCTCGCGGGCGGGCGGCTCACCGAGAAGACGGCGATGAACGCGCTGCTGATCCTGTGCGTCGGAGGCGTCCTGACCGGCGCGGCGAACGCCGTACGCGAACTCGTCAAGGAACGCGGCATCTACCGGCGCGAGCGGGCCGTCGGCCTCTCCCGGGGCGCCTACCTGATGTCCAAGGTGGTCGTCCTCGGCACGGTGACCGTCCTCCAGGCCGTCGTCCTCACCCTCGTGGGGCTGCTCGGCGTCGACCTCGGCGCGCCCGGCGGCAAGGGCGTCCTCACGCATCCCCTCGTCGAGATCACCCTCGCCGTCGCGCTGCTCTCCTTCACCGCGATGACCCTCGGCCTGCTCGTCTCCGCGCTGGTCCGGAAGGAGGAGGTGACCATGCCGCTGCTGGTGCTCCTCGCGATCGTCCAGGTCGTGTTCTGCGGCGCGCTGCTGGAGCTGGACGGCGTACCCGTCCTCGAACAGCTCGCCTGGCTGATCCCCTCCCGCTGGGCGCTCGCCGCGATGGCCTCGACCCTCGACCTCGGCCGCATCGTCCCCGCCGACCCGCTCTACGAGCACACCACGGGCGTCTGGCTCCTGGACATCGCGATGCTGGCCGTCCTCGCGGTGGTGTTCCTGTACGGGGTCTCCCGCCTCCTGCGCCGGCACGAGCCGGCGATCATGCGGAAGTAGGCGGTGACGGTGGACGTCCCCACGGTGAACGCCTCCGGCGCCTTCCGGCCCACCCATGTCGTCCCGCCCCACGGCATGCC
>NZ_LIRL01000754.1 GCF_001419795.1 Streptomyces niveiscabiei | reverse complement strand
GACCTCGCCGTCGAACTCTGGTTCAAGACCACCAAGGCCGGCGTCCTGATCGGCGACCAGTCCGCCCCGATGGGCTCCACCGTCACCGGCACTTACGCCCCGCTGCTGTACGTCGGCACGGACGGCAAGCTCAACGGCAAGTTCTTCTCACCGGGCCTGGGCACCGCGAAGGTCGCCTCCGCCGACACCGTCACCGACGACCAGTGGCACCACGCCGT
The DNA here is from genome assembly GCF_001419795.1 of Streptomyces niveiscabiei. Lineage (GTDB taxonomy): Bacteria > Actinomycetota > Actinomycetes > Streptomycetales > Streptomycetaceae > Streptomyces > Streptomyces niveiscabiei. The sequence goes on along the minus strand of NZ_LIRL01000754.1, from coordinate 4,625 downwards.
CGTCACCGCCACCGGCACCGCCCAGACCCTCTACCTCGACGGCGTCCAGGCCGCCACCCTCACCGGAGCCGTCAGCCACCAGTCCAACACCCGCACCTACATAGGCGCCGGCTTCGCCAAGAACTGGCCCGCCGCCCCCGCCGACGCCAGCTACTTCACCGGCCAGCTCGACGAAGTCGCCGTCTACCAGCACGGCCTGAGTGCCGACCAGGTCGCCGAGCACTACAACGCCCGCCAGTACTCCGGAGTTTCGGCGCTCGCCTCGACCGTGACGGTCACCGACCCGAAGGGCGCCACGACGAGCACCACCTACGACGCCCTGCGCGGTGGACGCCGGATCACCTCGACCGACGCGAACGGCGGCCTCACCACCTACGCGTACGACACGGGCGGCTTCCCGCACACGGTCACCGACCCGAACGGCCACGCCACCATCACCGGCCACGACGCCCAGGGGAACCCGGTCTCCCGGACCACCTGCCGGGACGCGGGATCCTGCTGGACGTCGTACGAGGAGTTCTTCCACAACGCCGCGAACCCGCTGGACCCCCGCAACGGGAAGACCGTCGCGACCCGGGACGCGCGCAGCGCCGGACCGGCCGACGACCGCTACCGGACCACCATGAGCTACACGGCCCTGGGGCTGCCCGAGAAGATGACGCTCGCCGACGGCCGGACGTCGTCCACGACGTACACCGCGGGGACGGAACCGGCGGCCGGCGGCGGCACCACCCCGGCGGGGCTGGTGGCGACTACGGTCACCCCGCAGGGCGCGGTCACCACCTACGCGTACTTCTCCGACGGAGACCTGGCCAGGACCACGTCCCCGTCCGGACTCGTCACCACGTACATGTACGACGGGATCGGCCGGAACACCTCCGAGACCCAGGTGTCCGACACCTACCCGAACGGCGTCACCACCACCTACGCCTACGACGACCGCTCCCATGTCGTCGCCGAGACGGGTGCCGGGGCGAAGAACGAGATCACCGGAGTCACCCACACCGCGAAGACCGTCCGGACCTACGACGCGGACGGAAACCTCCTCACCGAGACCGACACCGACCTCACCGGCGGTGACCAGGCCGGCACCACCACCTACCACTACGACAGCCACGGCCAGAACGACACCGTCACCGACGCCGAGGGCAACGTCACGACGTACGCGTACGACACCCTGGGCCGCCTCACCGGCGAGAAGGACCCGCTCGGCAACGAACTGGCCCACCGCTACACCCCGATCGGCGACCTGGCCGAGACCGTCCTGAAGAACTGGACCGCAGGCCCCACGGGCGAACCGCGCGACCTCGTCATGGAGTCGAACGCCTACGACCCGGCCGGCCGCCTCGCCTCCACCACCGACGCCATGGGCGCGACCACCACCTTCACCTACTTCGACGACGGCCTCCCCGCCACCACCACCGCGCTCCAGGTGGAGCAGCCCGACGGCACCCGCCGCGACATCACGACGGAAGCCAACACCTACGACGGCGCCGGTCACCTCACCCGGCAGGTCACGGGCGGCGGCACGAGAACCGAGTCCCAGACCGTCGACGCCACCGGACGCGTCGTGCGCTCCGTCCTCGACCCGAACGGGATCGACCGCTCCGCCGACTACGCCTACGACAACGACGATCGCGTCACCGAAACCACCCTCCGCGTCTCCGACACGGAGACGGTGACCGAACGCTCCACCTACGACAAGGCCGGAAACATCACGGCCGCCTCCCTGTCCTCGGCAACCACCACGCTGACCGCGCGCCACACCTACGACGCACGCGGCCTCCTTCTCAGCAGCGTCAGCCCGCGAGGCACCAAGGCAGGCGCGGACCCGGCGACGTACACCACGAACTACCGCTACGACGCCCTCGGCCGCCTGGTCGAACAGACATCCCCCGCAGTGACCGCCGAGACGTACGGCACCACCCCGCAGACGAAACGGCCCACCGTCACCATCGGTTACAACACTTACGGCGACACCACCGACTCCAGGGACGAGAACGGCGAGACGACCCGGTCGGCCGTCGACAGGCTCGGCAGGACCGTCGCACTGACCCTCCCGCCGTACACCCCCGCCGGAGGCGGAACCGCGACAACTCCCGTGTACCGCACGGCCTACGACGCCCTCGGACGCGTCTCGACCACCACCGACCCGCTGGCCCGCACCACGCGGTACACCTACGACCAACTCGGACAGCTGTCGCAGCGGACGGACCCGCCGGCCACCGGCGCGACCCCGCCCCCGGACGGCACCACCCTCCTGCTCGAAGGCGGTACCACCCGGTACACCTGGACCCCCACCGGGCTCCCGCTCTCCGTGACCACACCGACCGGCGCCCGCACCGAGACCACCTACGACCGGCTCGGCAGGCAGCTCACCGCGACAGAGGTCGAACGACACCCCTCCCCGCAGAACCTGACCACCCGCTACACCTGGGACGACGCCGACAACCTGACGACCACCACGTCCCCGTCCGGACTCGTCAGCTCCGCCACCTACAACGCGGCCGGCGAGGCACTCACGACCACTCAGCCCGGTGGCGCGGTCACCCGGTACACCTACGACGGACTCGGACGCCAGACCCAGATCGTCGACCCCACCCAGCGCCGGAGCACCTTCACGTACGACCTGCTCGACAACGTGACCGAGGCCACCGACTTCGGGACCGGCACGACCGCGCTGCGTACGTTCAGGTCGGCGTTCGACGAGGAGGGGAACCAGACATCGGCCACCTCCCCGACCGGCGGCCAGACCTCGTTCGCGCACGACGCGCTGGGACGCCTCACCCAACAGACCGAGAAGCTCACCGGCGACGACGCGATCACCACCGGCTTCGGCTACGACCCCCGGGGCAACCGCACCCGCCTCACCGACGGCCGCTCCCACTCCGTGTACTACACGTACAATGCCTGGGGCCTTCAGGAGTCCACCGTCGAACCCGCCGCGGGGCAGCACCAGGCCGCCGACCAGCGCACCTGGACGACGGTCTACGACGCGGCAGGACAGGCGGTCGCTGAACTCCTCCCCGGCGGAGTCAAGCGGCAGAAGACCTACGACGGACTCGGCAGACTGATCCGCGAGACAGGCTCCGGCACGACAGCGGCCACCACACCACGCGTCCTGTCCTACGACCTCGACGGCAGGCTCACCGGCGCGGGCACCGACGGACTCTCGCCCGGCAACACCTACACGTACAACGACCGCGGCATGCTCCTGCGGGTCCAGGGCCTCTCCGGCACCTCCCAGTACGCCTACGACGCCGACGGCAACATGACGACCCGCACCGACGCGGCGGGAACCACCCGCTTCGCCTACGACTCCACGGGCCGCCTCGACTCCGCCGACGAACCGCTCACCGGCACACAGATCCAGTTCGACCACGACGCGGCGGGACGCCCCACGAAGGAGCGCTTCGCCCGGGTCACGGACACCGGGCAGACCGTGATCAACGCGGAACGCACCTATGGCTACGACAGCCTGGGCCGGACGACCTCGGACACCGTGACCCGCACCGCCACCGGGACGCAGGTCACCGGCATCACCTACGGCTACGACCTCGCCGACCGACTGCTGACCAAGACCACCACCGGAACGGCCGGCGCGGCGGCCAACGCGTACACCTACGATCTGGCCGGCCGCCTGACTTCCTGGACCGACGGCACCACCACGACCCCCTACGAGTGGGACAGAGCCGGGAACCTCACCCGCCGGGGCAGCACGACGGCCACGTACGACGCGCGCAACCGCCTGGAGAAGTGGGGCACCGACACCTACACCTACAGCGCCCGCGGCACCACCGAAACCGTCACGAAAAGCGACGGCACCTCCCGCGTCACCGCCTCGGACGCCTTCGAGCGCACCGTCTCCAACGGCACCGACTCCCTCACCTACGACTCACTGGACCGCGTCCTGACCTCCGGCTCCACCGCCTTCACCTACGACGGCGGCTCCAACAACCTCGTCACGGACACGGTCACGGCCTATACGCGCACACCGGACGGCGAACTCCTCGCCGGAGAGTCACCGGCAGCACCCGCCACGGAACAACTGGCCGTCACCGACCAGCACACCGACCTCGTCGCGGGCCTCAACGCGGACGGCACCACCGTCGTCGGCTCCCGCGCCTACGACCCCTTCGGCCGGACCACGGCGAAGACCGGCAGCACCCCGACGCTCGGCTACCAGTCCGGCTGGACCGACACGGCCAGCGGTGAGGTGAACATGGCCGCCCGCTGGTACCAGCCTGGAACCGGCTCCTTCACCTCCCGCGACACCTGGCAGCTCGACCCCACCCCGTCGGCCAGCGCCAACCGCTACACCTACGGCGATGCCGAGCCCCTCAACGGCACGGACCCGACGGGCCACGCCTACGACCCCCGCAGCGGCGGTGGCGGCGGACGCGGCGGCGGCGCCTCCGCGCCCAAACCCGCGCGAGGCGGTGGCTCCGGCGCCAAGAAGCCGAAGTCGTCGAAGAAGCCGAGGAAGGTTCCGGGGCGGCAGCCCGGCAACGCCCGGAGCCAGGAGTGCTCCTCGTACTCCGCCCGCTGCCGGACGAAGCCGACGGCTCCCGGGCGCACGTCGAAACCGAAGCCCTCCACGAGGCCGACGACACCGTCGACGTCCT
>NZ_LIRL01000753.1 GCF_001419795.1 Streptomyces niveiscabiei | reverse complement strand
CCCTTCATCCAAGCCGTCAGGACCCACCCCCTCCACCCCTGATCCTCAAACTGTCTCCCGCCTCGGCGACCGCTTCGACAATTCCCAGCGCCAAGGCGTCGAAGTTCTCCCGGTAGAAGGTCAGTTCACGGTGGAAGTCCTCCTCCGAGAACATGTTGCGCTCCAGGAACATGACCGCCGCCGCGGTCAGCGCGCTGTGCAGGGTGTGCAAGTCCTGAGGAGTGAGGCGGAGTTCGAACGACGTCTCGTGTTCGCCCGCGAAACGGTCGGCCAGCGCGTCGACAGCCTTCGCGTCGGCGCCCAGTTGCACGGCCAGGGCCGGGTCGCCGAGGTTTCGGCCGCGCAGGAAGGCCAGTGCCCGGCGGAACGCTGCTGCCTGGACCGGGGTGATCAGGGAAACGTAGGTCTCGCCGTCGCGGGTGAGGCGGAGCCGGGTCCTCACTCCATCGCCTCCGAAGCGGCGTGAACGAGGCTGACTGCGAGGGCGTCGAAGTTCTCGCGGAGGAAGCCGAGCCGGATGTGGAAGGGTTCCTGCAAAAGCCTGCCGCGTGACGTGAATACGGTCGCCGCGGACGTGAGCGCACTGTGCACGACGTGCAGTTCTTCCTGCCGGAACCGGGCGTCGGTCCATCCCGTGTGATCGACGTGCAGCCGCTCGATGATGCTGTCGACCACCTCGGGGCCGCAGCCGAGCCGTAGGGCCAAGGCGCGGTCGCCGTCGTCACGGTGACGCAGAAAAGCCAGTGCCTCGTACATGGCCAGGGCCTGGTCTCTCGTGAGGCGTGCGACGAACTCGCCGTTGTCCCAGGTCAGTTCGAGGGTCGTGTCCACGAAGTGTGTCTTCCCTCCTCGTGGTGGGGGAGGCCGGCGTGATGACGCTCCGCCCTTGGCCCGGTCGTGGGCGACCAGTGTGCCCGTCTCATCGGAGCTGTGCGGTCCCCTTTCTGACCGCGCAAGCCCCCGTCCCCCCAGGCAACCGCTGCCGGTTCCGCGCCACCCACCCGTACACGGCCCGCGCACACCCCCGCACC
>NZ_LIRL01000752.1 GCF_001419795.1 Streptomyces niveiscabiei | reverse complement strand
CGGTTGGTTGGAGGGGGCGGGGGCGAAGAGGCGAGAGGTCTGCGAACGGCGCTTCGCGCGGGGGGAAGCGAGTGTTGGTGAGCGCCCCGCGCCGGGTGGGGGAGCGCGGCGCGGACGGTCTCGGGCGGTGGTCCTCGGTCATCGTCACTCCGGGTCCGGGCGCCGACAACCGTCGCGGCGGCACTCGCCGCAATCCGGTGTGCGCGGATCGGGTCAGACCTGGGCGACGAGTCTCATGTACCGCGCCCAGTCCCAGTTCCGGCCCGGGTCCGTGTGGTCGGTGCCCGGCACTTCGTAGTGGCCGATGATGTGCGCCCGGTCCCTGGGGATGCCGTACCGGTCGCAGACCGTCGCCGTGAGCCGCGCCGACCGCTCGTACATCGCGTCCGTGAAGTAGGCGGGCCGGTCCACCCAGCCTTCGTGCTCGATGCCGACGCTGCGGGTGTTGTACTCCCAGTTCCCCGCGTGCCACGCGATGTCGGTCTCCCGCACGCACTGCGCGACCCGGCCGTCGGAGGAGCGGACCACGTAGTGCGCGGACACGTGTTTCTTCGGGTTCTGGAAGATCGTCAGCGCCTTGTCGAACGTCGTCTGCGTGACGTGGATGACGACGAGGTCGACGGGGTGCTGCTGCGAGGGGCGGTCGGAGGCGGTGTAGTTGGCGGTGTCCGCGGGGGCCCACAGCGCCGAGGGGTAGTCGGCGGCCTGGGTCTGTGCCCCGGCCCTCGGCTCGGGCAGCACGACGGAGGCCGCCGCCGCGAGCGCGGCTCCTTTGAGGAGGTGCCGCCGGTTGGGGAGGGGACTGGCTCGGTTCATGCAAGGCCCTTCTGTCGGTGGGGAGTTCGACGCTTCGCGGCTGCGGTGCGTGTGATCACACCGTACGGGGAGCGGGAAGTCCGCAAGAGGGCACTTCGGGAATCTGTGGACAGGCCTGGGCCTGTGGATAAGTCGATCACTCGAACGAGGTAATCGCGGGGCTGGGGGCGGGAGTTGTCCACAGGACGGATCGTTTCGCCTCGATGCGGAGGCGGCGCCGGCCCGGCGTTAAGTCCGACAACCTCACCTCACCTCACCCCGCCCCCAGCCCCGCGATTACCTCGTTCGAGTGATCGAC
>NZ_LIRL01000751.1:15295-15432 GCF_001419795.1 Streptomyces niveiscabiei | reverse complement strand
GTCTGGTCGGGGTGCCGGCTGAGCAGGTACATCGGGTCGTCGAGGAGATGGGCGTAGCGGATGCCGTCCTGCGGCACGGCGTCGTCGTAGCGGTGCACGATCGCCAGGTCGGCCGAGCCGTCGCGCAGCAGCCGCAG
>NZ_LIRL01000751.1:14860-15231 GCF_001419795.1 Streptomyces niveiscabiei | reverse complement strand
CAGCCCGATCCGGGCGGCGAGTTCGGCGTCGGCCGCGTCGACCCGGGCGACGATCTCCGCCGCACGGAGGGCGAGCAGTTCGCCCTCGGGCGTGAGCCGGATGCCGCGCCCGGCGCGCTGGATCAGCTTGGCTCCGGTCGCCGCCTCCAGCCGGGCCAGATGGTGGCTGATCGAAGGCTGGGAATAGTGCAACGCCTTGGCCGCCGCGGTGACCGAGCCGTGGGCGGCGACCGCCGCGAGAACGCGAAGCCGGACGATGTCGAGCATTCATCAAGGTTATCGATGGATGCGCGCCGGAGTTGGCATTAGACGCATAAGACCTCGTGGCGGAAGCATGGCCGGTGAGCCGAGACGGGCTCGACGACCGGGTC
>NZ_LIRL01000751.1:0-14838 GCF_001419795.1 Streptomyces niveiscabiei | reverse complement strand
ACTCCCCGCTGATGGCCGCGCTGAGCATGTTCGGACCGTCCTTCGCCGAACTGGCCGGCGCGGCCACGCTGCTGTCGGTGGCCGACCGGGTGCCACCGCGCACGGCGCTGACGCTGTCCGCGCTGGCCGCGGGCCTGGGCGGCCTGGCGCTGGCCCTGCCCGGCATGCCGCTGTGGGCGATGTTCGCGGTGATCGCGGTACTCGGCCTGGTCGGCTCGGTCGCCGGCGGTGTCCGGTACGGCCTGCTCGACGAGATCGTGCCGTCGGACGGATACGTGCTGGGCCGCTCGGTGCTCAACATCTCGGTCGGCGCGATGCAGATCGCCGGCTTCGCGCTCGGCGGCATGGTCCTGGCGGTGGTGTCGCCGCGCGCGACGCTGGCCATCGGCGCTGCACTCGCCTTCGTCGCGGCGCTGGTCCTGTGGCGGGGACTCGGCGCCCGTCCGGCACGGGTGTCCGGCCGCCCGTCCGTCGCGGCCACCTGGCAGGTCAACCGGCACCTGCTGGCCACCCCGGCCCGCCGGGCGGTCTACCTGGCGATGTGGGTGCCCAACGGCCTGGTGGTGGGCTGCGAGGCACTGTTCGTGCCCTACGCGCCGCAGTCCGCCGCCGCGCTGTTCGTCGCGGCGGCGTCCGGCATGCTGCTCGGCGACCTGATCGCCGGGCGGTTCATGTCGCCACAGGCGCGGCGTCGGTACGTCACCCCGCTGCGGTTCCTGCTCGCGCTGCCGTACCTGCTGTTCGCGCTGCCGCTCGGCACGCCGGTCGCGGCGGGCGTCGTCGCGGTCGCCGCGACCGGCTTCGCGTCCACGCTGCTGCTCCAGGAACGGCTGATGACGCTCATCGGCGCAGAGGTCCGCGGCCAGGCGCTGGGCCTGCACGTCACCGGCATGAAGGCGATGCAGGCGGTCGGCGCCACGCTGGCCGGACTCCTCGCGCAATACCTGCCCGCCGGCGCGGTGATGGCCGCGATGGCGGGCGCGTCGCTCGCCGTGACCGCGCTGCTCAGCCCCGCCCTGCGCCTGCCGTCGGCCGCACCTCAGCCGGCCGCTCTGCGAGCAGTGGCCGAACCTTCCTGAACCACTCCGGGGAACGACAGTGAGAGGAGGAGACACGCCATGACACGAGGTCACCGGGGCGGCGAACCGGCCGCCCAGCAGGCGAAGCGTTCGGGTTCAGGAGATTCTCGCCAGCATCGCCGCGATGCCGTCGAGTTGGTGGCGCAGACCGAACTCGAAGAGTTCGTCGAGACCGGTGACGGTGGTGGCGTCGGTGGGGACGCAGGCCGCGAGGGCGTGGAACCGGCCGGACCCGAAGATGTCCGCGTGCAGCGCGCGCTCGGCGGCGATGCGCTCCTGCCCGGTCACCCCGGTGTCGTGCTCGGCCTGAACCTCCAGCGCGTTGCTCGCGGCGATGCCGCCGACGTAGCCGTCGAGCGCGAACACGGTGTGCAGCCTGTCGTACGGGGTGAGCCCGAGTCCCTCCAGAGCCCTGATCTCCCAGTCGACCAGCCGGATTCCGCTGAACACCGCCGGCGGGCGGACGAGGGAGCTGTGCATGATCGTGGGCAGCCACGGGTGCCTGCGGTAGGCGCGCCATTGCAGCCGGGCCGACAGTTCGAGCTTGGCGCGCCAGCCGGGCGGTCCGGGCTCGGGCGGTTCCTCCTCGCCGAACGCCACGTCCGCCATCAGGCGCAGGAGCTCCTCCTTGTCCGGGATGTAGCGGTAGAGCGACATGGGGCCGACGCCCAGGTCCGCGGCCAGGCGACGCATCGTCAGCGCGTTGAGCCCGTCGCGGTCCGCGAGCCGGATCGCCGCCCGGATCACCACCTCGCGCGTCGAGCCCGGCTCGACCGTGCCCCGGGTGCTCGGCCCGGCCGTACCCGCGCTGTCCGCGGCGTCTGTGCCGGGAAGCCCACCCTCGGCGGGCGGGCGTTCGAGGACGATCGTCCCGCCGCCGGGCACGGCCCTGACCCAGCCCTGGTCGCGCAGCGCGCCGAGCGCCTTGGCGGCCGTGGCCATGGCCACCCCGTGCTCCCGGACGATCTCCCGCGTGGACGGCACCCGCTGCCCTGCCGCCAGCTCGCCCGACAGGATGCGCTCGCGGATCTCCGCCGCGATCCGGAGATAAGGAGGAGGCGATACGGCCATGCGGTGAACTCCAACTGTTCTAGTGCACTGCGGCTCCCGACGCCGCGATCGGCCCGGGACGCCTCTACCGTACTAGGACGGTGGAGGAACTGGCGCCGAATAACCCGTACCGCGCTTGGTCATTGCTTGGTCGCCGCGCTGGGAGACGGATACGTTGTACGCACGATCAACCGGACGCGGACCGGCACAGCGGAGCCATCCGCACGGCCGAACAGGTCCGCGCGGCACAGGGGGCAGAGAACATGAGCGAGAGCAGCAAAACGGCCGGCCGTCACGATGGAAGCGACGGCGTGCGGTCGCGACGTGCGGTGCTCGGCAAGGCGGTCACCCTCACCGGTGCCGCGCTGGCGGCCACAGCCATGGCGCCGGCGACGGCGCGGGGAGCGACGGTCGCCGGACGACCGGCCGGCGCCCATCCCGACGGGTCCTACGCGCTGACCCACGCCACGGTGATCGACGCGACCGGCGCCCCGGCCCGGCGCGACATGACCGTCGTGGTGAGCGGCGCGCGGATCACCGCCGTCGGCAGGACCGGTACGGTCGCGGTCCCGCCCGGCGCACGGGTGGTGGACCTCGCCGGCAAGTACGTCATACCGGGCCTGATCGAATCGCACGTCCACAGCGTCGGGCCGACTGCGGTGGTGCCGCCGCTGTACGCGCTGGCCGGGGTGACGACCGTACGGGAGATGCGCGGCGAAGTCGTGCACCACGAGTGGCGGGACGAGATCGAGAGCGGCCGGATCCTGGGCCCCCGGTGGGTCATCGGCAGCGCGATCGTCGACGGACGCCCCTCGCTGCACACGTACGACACGGGTTCCCTCATCGAGGTCACGAACCCGGGGGAGGCGCGGGAGGCGGTGCGGCGGGCGAAGCGGGAGAACGCCGACTTCGTCAAGGTCTACTCGCGGCTCGACCGCGAGTCGTATCTCGCCATCGCCGACGAGGCGCGGCGCCTGCGCATCCCGTTCGCCGGGCACTGCCCGGACACGGTCACCCTTCCCGAGGCCGTCCGGGCGGGGCAGCTGACCATCGAGCACATGGACTCCCCGATGCTGGCGACAGCGGCGAACGAGAAGGAGATCCGCGAGGGCCTGGCGGCGATCACCGTCGACACGTCCCAGGACAGCTTCCACCGCTACCGCGACTGGTACACGGCGGTGCATCCGCTGGAGTACAAGGCCGTCCTCGGATACGACCGGGCCAAGGCGCGCGCGTTGTTCGCCGAACTGGCCGGCGGGCGCGGCGCTGTCGTGCCCACGCTCGTCATCCACCGCGTCCTGGAGGAGCCGGAAGGGAACCACGAGACCGACGAGTGGAGGTACCTGCCCGCCTCGATGACCGACTGGTGGCGCGAGGTCGCCGACGTGGTGACCGGCGGCCGTACCCCCGAGAAGGCGAGGCGCATCCGTGAGATCTTCGACCACAAGAAGAGGCTCGTGGGGGAGATGCGGCGAAGCGGCGTACGCATCCTCGCGGGCACCGACACCGGCAACCCGTTCGTCGTGCCGGGCTTCGGGCTCCACGACGAACTGGCGCTTCTCGTCGACGCGGGCCTGACGCCCATGCAGGCCCTGCGGGCCGCAACCGAGCAGCCGGCCCGGGTGTTCGGCCTGGGCCACGACCTGGGCACGGTGGAACGCGGCAAGCTCGCCGACCTGGTGATCCTGGACGCGGACCCGCTCGCCGACATCCGCAACACCAGGCGCATCCACGCACTGGTCGTCGACGGACGTCTGATCACCCAGCCGGAGCGGGCGGGCCTGCTCAAGAAGATCGAGGAAGCGGCCGGTTCCGAACCGCCCGCCACGACCGGCACGGCGACGGCCCACGGCTGCGGCTGCATGGGCAAACCCCTCTGAAGAACTGCTCCTCGGCGCGAACACCTACGCCCAGTCCACGGGGTGGGCGACCGCCGAGGACCAGGGCGAATACGGCGAGAAGCTCAACAACCTCACCAAGTTCGTCGCCTCCTCCACCCTGGAGAAGGCGCCCTGGGGAGACTTCCCCGCCGCGACCGTGACCCGCGACCCGGCCGGCACCGTCCGCGAACTCAAACAGCGAAGCGGCAAGGACATCTGGCTGTGGGGCAGCTTGACCCTCATGGACTCCCTGCTGAAGGCCGGACTCGTCGACGAGGTCACCCTCCTCGTCTGCCCGGTCTCACGCGGCAGGGGACGGCGCGTCTTCGAGGACCGGCAGAACCTGAAGCTGATCGAGGCCACCTCGTTCGACAACGGAATCGCGGTTCTGCGCTACGAGATCACCCGATAGCCGGAAGACTCCGAGCCACCCCAGAGCAACAACGTAAGGAATCACTATGGAGCCGAACCGCACCACCGCCAGGACGACGGCAGGGCGACCGATGCCCGCACGGGACGAGGTACTCGCCTACTTCGACACACTGTCGAACTGGGGACGGTGGGGCGGCGACGACGAACTCGGCACGCTGAACCACATCACCGACGCCGTCCGGCTGGCGGCGGCGCGGGCCGTACGCCACGGCAGAAGCGTGTCCTGCGCCTGGGAGATCGCCGTACCGGAGGAAATGGAGAGGTCCACGACGACCTGCCCGTGCGCCGCCGACATGCCCGGTATGGACAGCATGCCGCTGCCCGGATTCCGCAACGACCGGCACTGGGGCTTCTCCAACGAGAAGCTCGGCCTGCTGTTCCACGGCAACACCGTCACCCACATCGACTCGCCGTGCCATATCTACTGGGACGGCACGATGTACAACGGACGGCCGCACTCGCTGGTCGGGGCCGAGACGGGATCGGCGTGGGCGGCCGTCACGGCGGCGGCGAACGGGATCGTCACCCGTGGCGTCCTGCTGGACATCGCGCAGGTCCACGATGTGCCGTGGCTGGAACCGGGACAGGGCGTCTTCCCCGAGGACCTCGAAGAGGCCGAGCGCCGCCAGGGAGTGCGAGTACGGCCCGGCGACGCGGTACTCCTGCGCACCGGCTACGGCCGGTCCCGGCACGAGTCCGGCCCGACCACCGGTGTCACGCAGGCCGGCTGGCACGCGTCCTGCCTGCCGTGGCTGAGCGAACGCCAGGTCGCGCTGATCGCCGCCGACACCCCTCAGGACGTCCAGCCGTCGGGGTACGAAGACCTGGCGATGCCGGTGCACACCGTGGGCCTCGTCGCGATGGGGCTCTGGCTCCTGGACAACTGCGACCTGGAGGCGTGCGCGTCGACAGCCGCCGAACTCGGCCAGTGGGACTTCCAGTTCGCCGTCGCCCCGGTCCGCTTCGCCGGCACGTCCGGCAGCCCGGTCAACCCGATCGCCACGTTCTGACGGCGACCGTACGGCGGTGACGCGGGGGAGGACGGCAGGGCGTCGGTGCCGGCCCCGAGGGATGCTTTCGGGGCCGCCCCCGGCAGGTGCAGACGGCGATGGGTGTCAGAGGCTGAAGACGAGTTCGGCCTCGTCGCGCCTGGTGGTGTGCAGGTCCCAGTAGACCGGGGAGATCTCCTCGGGCTGGGCGGTCGGGAAGCCGGGGACGGCAGGCGTGCCGATGGACACGTCGATGCCGATGTGCGCCGCCTGGACGCCGGTGCCGTCCAGCTCCTTGTGCAGGTTGATCACCCAGTTGCGCAGGGCCGCTGCGGCGGCGTTGACGTTGGCGACCTGCGGCACGGGGTCGACGGAGCCGGCGCCGGTGGTGAACAGCAGGGTGCCCGCGCCGGCTTCACGCATGGCGGGCAGCACCGCGCGGGTGGCGGCGATGGCGCCGTAGAGCTGGAACTCCATCTCGTGCTGCACGTCGGCAGGGTCGGTCGCCGCCGGGGTGGTCATGACGGTCTGGAGGCCGGCGACCGGGGAGTACTCCAGGACGTCGATGCCGCCGAAGCGCGCGGTCGCGTCGTCGAGCGCCTGCGTGAGCGCGGCGCGGTCGAGCACGTCGGCGGGGAACGCGGCGGCGGTGATGCCCTCGGCGGCCAGCTTCCCGGCGAGGTCGTCGAGCTTGGCCCGGTCGCGGGCGATCAGGGCGACGTCGTAGCCGTGAGTGCCGTATGTGCGGGCGATGGCGAGGCCGAGCTGAGGGCCGGCGCCGACGATGGCGATGGTGGGCATGGGGGAGCCTTTCGTGAACAGGGTCAGGGAGATGGATAGGGCTATCCGTTTCCTTTCCGGAAAGCCCTATCCGCTTCGTTGTCCACCGTAGCACGGGAACCGGATAAGTCATTCCGGTTGCTAGTCTGGCCCGCATGAGCCCCCGAGACCCCCAGCCCGGCGCCACCGATTCCGCAGGTCAGTCCAAGCGCAGCGACGCGGAGCGCAACCGGGGGCGGATCGTCGCCGCCGCACGCACGGTCTTCGGGCGCGACGGGCTGAACGCGTCGATGGCCTCGGTCGCGCGGGAGGCCGGCGTAGGGATCGCCACCCTCTTCCGCCACTTCCCCCGCAAGGAGGATCTCGTCGCCGAGGTCTTCGCCGACCGCATGAAGGCGTACGCGCAGGCCACCACCGAGGCCCTGGCCGACCCCGACCCCTGGCACGGCTTCACCGGCTACCTCGAGAACGTCTGCGCGATGCAGGCCGCCGACCGAGGCTTCGCCGACGTCCTGACCATGAGCTTCCCCGGCGTCCCGGAACTGGAGCAGCACTACACCCGGGCGTACGAGGGCTTCCTCGAACTCATCGGCCGTGCCAAGGACAGCGGGCGACTGCGCGAGGACTTCACCAGCCGCGACCTCGTCCTGCTGCTGATGGCCAACGCCGGAGTCCTCAGCGCCACCGGCGACGCCGCCCCGGACGCCTGGCGCCGCCTCGTCGCCTGGATGATCCAGTCCTTCCAGACCCCGGCCCGCGGCCAGCTGCCCGACCCGCCGGACGACGCCGCGCTGTACGAGGCCATGCGCCGCGCCAGCCAGGGCGCCATCGCCCCCGAGACCGGAAAACGACGCTGAACCGGCGACCGGTGGGACAGGGCCGCTCGCCCGCGGTTCCCGGCGGATGCGCCCACCGGCCGTCACCCGCATCCCGACGTACGGATGCGGAATTCCACGGTGAGCAGTTGCTCGGGCCGTGAGCTGGGACCGACGCGCCGGACGAAAGCCTTCAGCCCCTGCCCGGCCCAGGTGACGCTGGCGGTGAGATCGCTGATGTATGCCTGAACGGCTTCCAGGGCGGGGCGGCTCCCGGTGATCGTGAGGCGCGCGGTGGCGTGGACGCCGGGGTCGTGCACCGTGAGGGCGGAGTTGGCGACGGTGGTGCAGCTGAGGCCCCCGCCGAACACGAACAGGGGCTCCTGGCTGAGATCCGCCAGGGCATGACCGCCGCCGCCCTCGCCCGGCGACTGCGCCCGGGACTCCTGCAACGCCCCTTCCGTACAGGCGGCTTCTCCTCCCGGATACGGCCCCTGCTCGGCAAGGAACGCTTCAGCATCTGAAGGGCCCCCACGCGGTACGGGCACCCGCCGGCCCCACGGTGATTGTCTTGACGATGCTTTAACGCGCCTGCGCAGAGCCATACTTCAGATGCGGGGGAGCACCCCGCAGCAGGCAGCGGCGGGAGAGGCAGTCATCCGGTGAACAGCGGCACAGGGCTGAAGAAGGTCGAGATACGGCTCAAGTGGGACCCCAGTCCCTTCGACGAGCCCCCGCACCACCTCGACATCGTCGCCGCGACCTACTCCGCGGACGCGCCGTACGGGAAACCGGTGTACGTGGTGCACTACGACAGCCGTTCCCCGGACGGCACGATCAACATGAGCCGCCACAGCCAGACCGGGCAGGGCTTCGGCTACGTCGAGGCCATGACCGTCGAACTCGACCGCCTCGCCTCCTCCTTCGCCCGGGTCGTCGTCGGCGTGGTCATCCACCAGACCACCGGCCCCAAGACCTTCGGCCACCTCACGGGCACCGGGGTCCTGGTCGTCGAGGGGTACACCGAACTCGTGAAGGACGACTTCGCCGGGCTCGCCGGCTCCACCGCCGCCATCGTCGCGGAGTTCACCAAGGAGACCGGCGTCTGGGAGCTGCGGCCCGCGCTCCGCGGCTTCGACAGCGACCCGGAGACGTTCATGGCGCAGATGGGAGCCGGCCCGCAGCTCTGAGTACCGGACGCCCGTCAGGCCCTGGGGGCGGTGGCTCGCTCCAGGCGGGTTCGCAGGGTGGTGGCGAAGTCCTCGGCGCGGCCCAGCTGCTTGCGCAGGTCGGCGACGCGCTCGGTGGCGGCCTGCTCGAAGGCGTGGATCCGGGCGATCAGCTCGTCCCGCTCGGCCTCGGTCAGCCGGTCGTCGGCATCGAGGCGGTCGGTGGCCTCCAGCAGGTCGCGCATCTGCTCCAGGGTGAAGCCGAGCGGCTTCATCCGGCGGATGACCATGAGCCGCTGTACGTCGGTCTCGGTGTAGAGGCGGAAGCCCCCTTGGGAACGGGCGGAGGGGACGACGAGGCCGGTCTCCTCGTAGTGCCGGATGGTGCGCAGCGACAGTTCCGTGCGCGTGGCGACCTCGCCGATCTGCATGTGCTTGCCGTCCACGCTCCTGCTTCCCGAACCTTGCGCCCGCACCGGGGTGGGGTGCGTCCCGTACGCCTCACCGATCTCAACTCTAACGTTAGGGTAGAGTTGCCGACGGTGAGGACGGCCTGTCGCTGCCTCGCTGTTGCCGTGTCGGGGCCAATGCCGCCCCCGGCGAAGATCCGATTCCCGCAGGAGAGACGCGTGCGCGAGCTGATGACGCCCGGCGCCGCCGCCTGCCCGCCGTGATGCTTCGCCCCGGAATCCGGGCGGGGACCGCGTCCTCGCACTGATCCCTCTCCGTCTTCCGGCCGCCTCCGCCGAGGGGCCGTCTGCGGGGCGCCGCCCGGTTCCCCGCGTCCTCCCGCGCGCCCCGGCCTGCCGAACGGGGTGCGCCCGAGCACGACAGGTACCTGCTTCCTTGTCTTCTTCTGCCGCTGGGTCCCCGGCCGTACGCCTGCGTGGCCTGAAGCCCGACTGGCTGCGCGATCCGAAAGTCTGGCGCACCGAGGTGCTGGGCGGGCTGGTCGTCGCGCTGGCCCTGATCCCCGAGGCGATCTCCTTCTCGATCATCGCCGGGGTCGATCCCGCGATCGGCCTGTTCGCCTCCTTCACCATGGCCGTCGTCATCTCGGTCGTCGGCGGACGCCGGGCGATGATCTCCGCCGCGACCGGGGCCGTCGCGTTGGTCATCGCACCGCTGAACCGCGAGCACGGTTTCGGCTACCTGGTCGCGGCCGTCATCCTGGCCGGTGTGTTCCAGGTCGTCCTGGGTGTGCTCGGGGTGGCGAAGCTGATGCGGTTCATCCCGCGCTCGGTGATGGTCGGCTTCGTCAACTCGCTCGCGATCCTGATCTTCATGGCGCAGGTCCCCGAGATGCGGAACGTGCCCTGGGCGGTCTATCCGCTCATCGTCGGCGGCCTGGCGCTGATGGTGTTCTTCCCGAAGGTCACCACCGTGATCCCGGCCCCGCTGGTGTCCATCGTCGTCCTGACCGTGATCACCGTCGCCGCGGCCATCGCCGTCCCGACCGTCGGCGACAAGGGCGACCTGCCGTCCTCGCTGCCGGTGCCCGGTCTGCCGGACGTGCCGTTCACCCTGGACACGCTGACGACCATCGCGCCGTACGCGTTCGCGATGGCGCTGGTCGGGCTGATGGAGTCGCTGATGACGGCCAAGCTCGTCGACGACATCACCGACACCCACTCCTGCAAGACGCGGGAGTCGATCGGTCAGGGCATCGCGAACATCGTCACCGGGTTCTTCGGCGGCATGGGCGGCTGCGCGATGATCGGCCAGACGATGATCAACGTGAAGGTGTCGGGCGCCCGCACCCGCCTGTCGACCTTCCTCGCGGGCGCGTTCCTGATGGTGCTGTGCATCGTCTTCGGCCCGGTGGTCTCCGACATTCCCATGGCCGCGCTGGTCGCCGTCATGGTCATGGTGTCCTTCGCGACGTTCGACTGGCACTCCGTCGCCCCGAAGACCCTCAGGCGGATGCCGGCGGGGGAGATCGCCGTCATGGTGATCACCGTCGCGGTCGTCGTCGCGACCCACAACCTCGCGATCGGTGTCGTCGTCGGCTCGGTCACCGCCATGGTCATCTTCGCCAAGCGCGTCGCCCACCTCGCGGAGGTCACCGCCGTCACCGACCCCGACGGCACGAGCGTGGTCTACCGGGTCACCGGCGAGCTGTTCTTCGCCTCCGCCAACGACCTCGTCGGCCAGTTCGACTACGCGGGCGATCCCCGGCAGGTCGTCATCGATCTGAGCGCGGCGCACATCTGGGACGCCTCCTCCGTGGCCGCCCTCGACGCCATCGGGACCAAGTACGCGCAGCGCGGCAAGACCGTCGAGATCACCGGCCTCAACCAGCCCAGCGCCCGCATCCACGGGAAGCTCAGCGGCGAGTTGTCCGGGAGCCACTGAGCCGCTCCCGGACGTCCGCTGGTCAGAACTCGATGCCGGCCCACAGGGGGTCGTGGTCGGAGTAGGTGGCGTGGGTGGCGTCGGCCCAGGCCACGCGCAGGGAGGGTTCGACGAACAGGTAGTCGATCTTTCCCTGGCTGTGGGTCGACTCGCCCGAGCGGCACCAGATCCAGACAGGAGGCAGGGACCGGATCCAGAAACCCGCCTTCATCTCGTTGCCGCAGGGGCTGTCGATCTCCTTGAACTGGCCGTGTGCGTCTCGCCGGTAGTCGGGGTGGTAGAAGTTGTCGGTGGCTCCGGAGAGCGGGTCGTCGTTGAGGTCGCCGCCGAGGAAGCGGGTGTATCCGGCGTACTCGGTGGCGAGGATCCGGGCGGCGACCGCTGCCTCATGGCGCCGGGCGTCGAGGTGGGGGCGGTCGTCGCCGACGGTCAGATGGGCGCTGCACACGGCGAGCCGGCGGCTGTCCGAGCGGACGCACAGCATCTCGCGCTGCTCGTAGCCGACGGGCGACTCCAGGCCGTGCGGCACGGCTGTGGCCGCGTCGAAGCCCAGGTCGTCGCGGAAGAGCACCGCGTTGCCGAAGTCGGACGGGTGCTTGCACTGGGCGATCTGGCCGCTTCCGTTCGTGACCGGGTGGAACACGACGGTGTAGTCGGGCAGTTGGCTCTCCAGGCGCGCGTTCCAGTCGCGGCATGCCTCGGAGAGCGTCATGAACGCGGGCCGGCGGTCGTCGACGCTGCGGACGAGGGCGTCGGGTACTTCGTCGCCCTTCGGGCCGTACTCCGCATGGCCGCCGGCCATGTTGAACTGGCCGATGGTGTGCTCCGTCAGGGCTGCCGGGGCCGGCTCGGCCGCCGAGGCGCCGGGCGCCCAGCCGGTGCCGATCAGGATGCCGGCCAGGGCGAGAGCGGCTCTCTTGGGGAAGCGCATGGGGGTTCGTTCCTTCCTCGTGTCGGCGTGTGTGCGGGGGTGGGCGGCTGCCGTCAGGCGCTGGGGGGTGACGAAGGTGCGGAGCATCGACCGGTGGTCGTGCACCTCTCGTCCGAGTCGGCCTCGAAGTTGCCCTCGTAGCAGGGCTGGACGGCGTCGTCGTGTGGCCGTTGACGATGTCGCCGCCGGGCCTCGCAGAAGCGGTTTCGGTACTTTCTAGGGGCTTGCCCGGTGTGTCTCAAGTGAAGAACAGGCCATCCCTGGCTCCCCGGGACCGTGACGACGCCGGAGCAGCACGCTCCGCCGTGCTCCCGCGCGCCTGCCCCGGCCCCGGTACGCGGATGTCCGGCGCCTCGTTCTCACGGGAACGGACGGATCGCGAGCATGAGGGGCCGGGACATGCGGACGTCATTGGGCGGACCACGGGCGTGGCGCCGGGCGGGGCTGGGAGTGGTCGGCGTGGCCCTGGTCGCGCTGGCCGTCGTCCTGGCGATGCGGGACGGCCCCGAAGAGACATCGATGTGGCTCTCCGCGATCTCGGGGTTCGTCTCGGTCGGGGTCCTCGCGATGGACCTGCTGCGGCAGGCGACACAAGCACCGCCGGACGAACCGGACCGCCGGACGAACCGGACCGCCGGAGCAGAGCGGCGGACGCGCTCGCCGAGGCGGTCGCGGCGCAGTGGGACACGCGGGCACGGCAACACCGGTTGCAGGACCCCGCGCCGCTCGCCGTGACCTGGGTGAACGAGGGGCCGCCGCTCGCGGACCACGCACGCAACATCCGGGGCGGACTGCCCCTGCCCGCGCCGCGCGACGGCGATCGGCCGCTGGAACCCCTCAGGGAGGCGTTCAGGCACTTCCCGTCCGGGCGGCTGGTCGTGCTCGGCGAACCGGGCTCGGGCAAGACCGTCCTCGCCGTGGAGTTCGTCCGCGACACACTCACGGCCCGCCAGTCCGACGAACCCGTTCCCGTGCTCTTCGCGCTGGCGGACTGGGACCCCCGCTCCACTGAGCTGCGGCACTGGCTGGAGGAACGGCTCACCGCCGAGTACCGGGCCCTCGCCACCGTACGGGAGGAGCGGACGCTGGCCCGCGAACTGCTGGACGCCGGGCTGATCCTGCCTGTCCTCGACGGCTTCGACGAACTTCCCGGGCCGGTGCGCGCAGAGGCCCTGCGGCGCCTGAACCGCGAGCTGGACGAGCGGCTGCCGGTCCTGCTGACCTGCCGTACCGCGGAATGGGAGCAGGTCACGCGCGACGACGACGTCCTCACGGCCGCCGCGGTCGTACGGCTGCGACCGCTGTCCTTCGCCGCCGCGCGCACGTACCTGGAGAGCGCCGCACGCCCGGACGCGACCGGGCGTACCCGATGGACCGGGGTTCTCGACGGCCCCTCGGCTCCGCTCGCCGAGGCCCTGACGTCTCCTCTGACGGTGGCGCTGGCCCGCACGGTGTACGAGGACGTGTCCCGTGACCCCGGCGAGCTGACGGACCTCGTCCGTTTCCCCACGGCCGGACACATCGAGCGGTATCTGCTGGACGCCTTCGTCCCGGCGGCCTTCGCCGACGCGGACCCGCGCTGGCGGCCGGAGGCGGCGCACCGCTGGCTGCGCCGGCTCGCCCGTGACCTGGCGCCCGCAGACGGCGCTTCCCCGGGCGTCTGGCGGTTCGCGTGGTGGGAGCTGCCCGAAGCGATGCCCAGGACGCTGCGCGTGCTCGGCCCGGCCGCGCTGGCACTCCTGACCACGGCAGCGGTGCTGGTGCCGCTGGCCAAGTCGGGGACGGGCGTGGTCGCCGACTGGGACACCGCGACCTCGGCGCTGGTCAACTTCGCGGGCGACTTCCTGGGCCTGTGCTTCGGACTGGCCTTCCTGCTGCCCGCCACAGCGGCGGCGACGCGGGGGCCGCGCCCGCTGGTGCGGCTGGCCCTGACCGTGACGGTCGCGGCCTCGGTCGTCGCCGTGGCCGTCGGCGTGCTCGTGCCGCCGCTGATCAGCCCCCGCCTCGGCGCGACGATCACGCCGCGAGCCTCCTGGTTCCTCAACGGATGCTTCCTCGGGCTGGTGCAGTGCATGATGATCGCCGTCGCCGGACTGCCCCGGCGGCCCCTGCCGCTGGGCCTGCCGTGGGCGGGCGCACCGAGCGGGCCGGCGGCGGTCCGGGTACTGGGCGGTGTCCTCGTCCTCGCCGGTCTCGCCCTCGTCGGCCGGTCCGGCGCGCAGGTCGCGGCCGTCACCTGCCTCGGGGCCGGGCTGCTGCTGTGCCTCGCCGGGAGGCGGCGCGGCGAACGGACGGCCACCGCCTACGCCGGACCGGCCGCCGTACTGCGGGGATTCCGGCAGGGGCTGCTGCGGGGGCTCCTCGCGTGCACGCTCATCGGGGTCGCCGCGGCCGTCGCCGTCGGCGGCATCACCGCCGCGTTCGCCGCGTACGAGATCCACTCGGCGCCGACGCGCGCGAACGGCACGGTGATCGGAGGGTGGGTCCACCAGGAGGCCGCCCGGAATCGTTCCGTCCACACGGCCGCAGCGGAGAAGATCGTGCTGGTGGAACGCAAGGCGCTCACCGAGCCGTTCGCCGTCATGGAGGGAGCCCGCATCACCTCCGACGCGCAACTGAAGCTGTTCGAAGGGACGCTGCGGCTCCACCGGGACGGCGACCGCTGGGTCGTCGACTGCGACGGCCGCCCCGTCACCTGGCACGGCCGGCCCGTCGACGCCCACAACCTGGTCCTCGCCCTCCCGAGGCCCGTCAGGGCATGGCTCGCGTCCCGCCCCACCCACACCGTCCTGATCGACACGCTGATCCCCTTCGTCGGGTTCGGCCTGCTCGTCGGCACCATCGGCGGCTGCGCCTCCGGCGTCTACCGCGCCCTGAACACCCCCTCGGACACCATCCGCGCCGTCGGCCCACGCAGCACCCTGCGCACCGACCGCGCCGCCGCACTCGCCCGCAGCGCGATCGCCTCCGTGCTCGCGGGGGGAGTCTGCCTGCTGCTGATCGCCGCGACAGGACGCGACAGCACGCTCGGCACCATGCACACCGAGGTGTGGGTGATGATGGGCACCCTGACCCCCGCACTCAGCGCCTGGGGCCGCACCGGGGTCGCCCGCCTCTGGCTCGCCCTGACCGGACGGGCACCCTGGCGGCTCATGACCTTCCTCGAAGAAGCCCACCACCGGGGTGTCCTGCGCCGCTCCGGCGCCCACTACGAGTTCCGCCACCTGCGACTCCAGCAACGCCTTGCCGCGGACGCGGAGACCGAGGAGACCGGCCCGCGTGACGAACCGTCACTGACGCGGTGACCAGCAGCCGGTCTGCACGATGCACGAACTCGCCTACAGCTCCTCCAAAGCGG
>NZ_LIRL01000750.1 GCF_001419795.1 Streptomyces niveiscabiei | reverse complement strand
GCCCCCGCCCAGTGGACGCGCCCCTTCGGCCTGCTCCGCCCCGCCGACGAGATCGCGATGCTGGCCCGCCGCCACATGCACGAGTACGGCACGACCCGCGACCACCTCTTCAACGTCGCCCTGGCCTGCCGCAACCGCGCGAACCAGAACCCGGCCGCGATCATGTACGACCGCCCGCTGACCCGCGAGATGTACATGACCTCGCGCTGGATCAGCGAACCCCTCTGCCTGTTCGACAACTGCCTCGAAACGGACGGGGCGTTGGCCTGTGTCGTCGTCTCGGCGGAACGCGCCCGCGACTGCCGCCGCACCCCGGTCTACATCCACTCCGCCGCGCAGGGCCTGCCCGCCCAGCACCACGGCATGGTCAACTACTGGAACGACGACCCGCTCACCGGCCCCTCCTGGGCGACGGCCCGACACCTGTGGAAACACGCCGACTTCACCCCGGCGGACGTCCAAGTCGCGCAGATCTACGACGCGTTCACACCGCTCGTCCCCCTCTCCCTGGAGGGCTACGGATTCTGCGGGCGCGGCGAGGGCGGCGCGTTCACCGAGGGCGGCGCGCTGGAACTCGGCGGGCGGCTCCCGGTCAACACAGGCGGCGGCGGCCTGTCGGAGGCGTACGTGCACGGCTTCAACCTCATCAACGAGGGCGTGAAACAGCTCAGGGGCACCAGCACCGCGCAGGTCCCCGGCGCCTCGACCTGCCTCGTCACGGCGGGCGAGGGGGTTCCCACCTCCGCGCTGCTGCTGAGGACATGACGAGCCGTCACGAGCCGACTGAGGGCACGGGAGCGCGGGAGCGCCAACCGCGCCCGTCCGCCCAGGACTTGAGGAGCCCGACCATGCTGACCCCGCTGCACGACACCGACGGCGCCCCGTTCTGGGCGTACGCGGCCCAGGGCGAACTCCGCGTCCAGGCCTGCGCCCGGTGTGCCGAGCCCCGCTTCCCGCCCCGCCCCTGCTGCCCGAACTGCCAGTCGTTCGAGGCGGCTTGGCGGCTCACCTCGGGACGGGGCCGCATCTGGTCGTACG
>NZ_LIRL01000075.1 GCF_001419795.1 Streptomyces niveiscabiei | reverse complement strand
TGACGTCCGGGTGGTCGAAGGTCCGGTGCCAGGCGACGGCGTCCTCGTCGGTGGGGACGCGCAGCCGTACTACGGGAAGAGCCAGGTTCACGGGGGCAACCCTTCAGCCGGGTGATCAATTCTGCTGAATAGACTGCCCATGTCCAGTGCCGGTCGGCACGCAGATTCCGAACTTGGGGAGATCCCGCCGTGACCGTCGTGACTGATCCTCACTCCGAAAACACCGCGCCTCTCTCCGGGAACACCGCCGATGTGATCGTCGTCGGCGCTGGGCCGGCCGGCTCGACGACCGCGTACTACCTCGCCAAGGCCGGACTCGATGTCCTGCTGCTGGAGAAGACCGAGTTCCCCCGCGAGAAGGTCTGCGGCGACGGCCTCACGCCGCGCGCCACGAAACAGCTCGTCGCCATGGGGATCGACATCTCCGAGGAGGCCGGCTGGCTGCGCAACAAGGGCCTCAGGATCATCGGCGGCGGCGTACGGCTCCAGCTCGACTGGCCCGAGCTCGCGTCGTACCCGGACTACGGACTCGTCCGCAAGCGCGACGACTTCGACGAGCAGCTCGCCCGGCAGGCGCAGAAGGCGGGGGCTCGGCTGTACGAGCGGTGCAACGTGGGGGCGCCGATCGTCGACGACCGGACCGGCCGGATCACCGGTGTGCACGCGAAGTTGGGGGAGGAGAAGCGCGAAGTCACCTTCCACGCGCCCCTCGTGGTCGCCGCCGACGGCAACTCCACGCGGCTGTCCCTCGCGATGGGGCTGCACCGGCGCGAGGACCGGCCGATGGGCGTCGCCGTCCGGACGTACTTCGAGAGCCCCCGGCACGAGGACGACTACCTGGAGTCCTGGCTGGAGCTGTGGGACCGGCGCGGGGCCGAGGACCGGCTGCTGCCCGGGTACGGGTGGATCTTCGGCATGGGCGACGGGACCTCCAACGTCGGGCTCGGTGTCCTCAACACCTCCGATTCCTTCAAGGAGTTGGACTGGCGCGAGGTCCTCAAGGCGTGGTGCGCGTCGATGCCCGAGGAGTGGGGGTACACGCCGGACAACATGACCGGGCCGATCCGCGGGGCCGCGCTGCCGATGGCCTTCAACCGCCAACCCCACTACACCAAGGGGCTGTTGCTCGTCGGTGACGCCGGCGGGCTGGTCAACCCCTTCAACGGCGAGGGCATCGCGTACGCCATGGAGTCCGGGCAGATCGCCGCGGACGTCATCGTCCAGGCGCACGCGCGCGCGACGCCGGCCCAGCGGGAGATCGCGCTCCAGAGGTACCCGCAGGTGCTCAAGGACACGTACGGGGGGTACTACACGCTGGGCCGCGCCTTCGTGAAGCTCATCGGGAACCCGAAGGTCATGAAGATCGCGGCCCAGCGGGGGCTGACTCACCCGGTGCTGATGAAGTTCACGCTGAAGATGCTGGCGAACCTGACGGATCCCACCGGGGGTGACGCGATGGACCGGATCATCAACGGGCTGAGCAAGGTAGCTCCCAAGGCGTAGCGGGGTAGTACCACAGGGGTGCCGCTTTTACGCCGGTGGGCGGGTGCGGCATCCGTCGTGGTTGTTCGCGCCCACGCGGCGGTAGCCGCAGATCAGACACAGCCCCGCGCCCCTAGGGACGTTGTCCTGCTGCCCGTTCCAATGCCTCCGCGTTAGCTGCCCTCTGGGCGAACACCATCTCCCTGCGGTCCGTCATCTGCCGCAGGGCCTCCTTCCGGTCCCGCTTCGACAGCCGGTCCAGATACATGTGCCCGTTCACATGGTCCGTCTCATGCGCGAGGCACCGCGCGAAGTACCCGGTGCCCTCGACCGTGACGGGGGCGCCGGCCCTGTCGTAGCCGTGGACCACCGCGAAGTCGGGACGCGGTACGTCCATCACCGCGCCCGGCACGGAGAGGCAGCCCTCGTCGTCGTCCAGGAGGCGGCGGCCGGCCGCGGGGAGGGGCGCGAGGACCGGGTTGACGATGTGGCCGACATGGCGGACGCCCTCGTCGTCGGGGCAGTCGTACACGAACAGGCGCAGATCGACGCCCACTTGGTTCGCCGCGAGGCCCGCGCCGTTGGCGAGGTACATCGTCAGGAACATGTCGTCGATCAGCGCGGCGAGGTCGGGGCCGAACTCGGTGACGTCACGGCACGGCCGGTGCAGGACCTCTTCACCGACCTCGGTGATCCGGCGCACCCGCCCCTGCCGGGCCTCGGGCGCGTGCCGGGGATAGGAGTCGACGGGGCGACCCTGGACGAAAACGCTGGGCATGGCTGGTTCTCCCTCTGCCTGCTGACCGCCTGTCGATCAGCGCGAGGGGAGAAACGCGTCGGACCCGGCCGAAGTTCCGCGCCGGGAGGGTGCACGGCACAGGGCCACACACGGCACAGGGCCACGCGAGGAAGGGCCGCTGCCCCCGAGCGGCTGCGGCCCTGCACCTCAGGTATGACCCGGGTAGTACCCCCGGCTCGGAGCGCCTCAGACTCAGAGCGCCTCGGACTCAGAGCACCCGCACCGCACCGCTCGCCGGGTACCCGGACAGGTCCTGGATGACGACCCCCTTGGAGGGGTTCGCCGCGTCGAGGTACTTCCCGGCGCCGAGGTAGACGCCGACGTGGTACGCCGACCCCTTGCCACCCCAGTACAGGATGTCGCCGGGCTGGATGTTCGACAGGGACACGTCGGTCCCGTAGTTCGACTGGTCCTCGGAGACGCGCGGCAGGTCGACACCGACCTGTTTGAACGCGGCCTGCACGAGCCCGGAGCAGTCCCAGGCGTTCGGCCCGGTGCCACCGAGCACGTACGCGTCGCCGACCTGCGCCTTGAGGAAGTCGATGACGGTCGCGACGCTGCCGCTGGCCGGCGTGGCGACACTGTCCGACGACGACGAGCCGCTCAGGCTCGCGCGGGTCTCGGAGCGGGACACGGCGGCCTCGGCGGCGGCCTTGCGGGCCTCCTCGTCGGCCTTCTTCTTGGCCTCGGCCTGCTTCGCCGCAGCCAGGTCCTGCGCGGCCTCCTTGGCGGCAGCGGCGGCGGCCGAGTCGCGCTCGGCCTGGAGCTGGTAGTTGGCAGCGGCCTGCTGCGTGAACTGGGCGGCCTGCTCGACCTGCGCGGACAGGTCGGCGGTCAGCGTGGGCAGTTCCAGCGTCTGCGTCACCGTCGCGTCGGCAGCGTTGGCCGAACCCGCCGCGGTGGCGACGGCCAGCGTGCCGAGGACACCACTGGCGACTCCGGCACGCACCGCGATCGAGGACGCGTTGCGGCGGGGCTTTCGGTGGCTACGTATGTGAGCGGTGTGGGACATGAGTCCAACCGGTATCAAAAGCTCCTCCATACCTTCAAGGAACGTGTCCTGCGCCACACTTGTTCAATCGACGCCTCAACTTCCGTGCCGCGATTTCTTTATTGACGCCGTAACGGACATAGCGGACCTGGGCGTTCAGGGCTGTGATCACTGCCTTTCGCTGTTACGCCCGAATTGCCCGCTGCCTACCATTCGTTGAGGTCGTTGGCCAAGCCTGGTTTCGGAGCGCCCTGTTCCGATGTGGCGCAGGTCACGGAACGGTTACCGGAACGTCTGCGTCCGGCGCTCGTGAATGTGTGCACGCGTCCACAGCCGCGGCCGGTTCCCTCTGACGTGTGAACGGGGTCCACTATCAACCCCCTTCGTCCAGGGCCAATTTGGATGCAAGGGAACTCTCTTGATATAGAGACTCCCCCTGCGGACGGTCACTGACGAGCGGAAATGTCACACCGCGTGATCGTTTCGGCGCCCCATGTGCCAAGATCCGCGCCGATATGACTTCATGATCCTTCGTCAGGTGGTGGAGATCACAAAGCTTGTGCAATACCCCGTGTCGCAGATCACAGAGCGACGGGCATAGGATGCGGGGCAGTTGGGCTTGTGACCTGCTTCACATGTTCGCGATCTTCGCGGTTCACCCAATGTTTCTCATGCAACCCGCCAACAGTCAGTGCCGACTGAGAGGAGCGAGGAGCGGTGAACGCCTATGCGCCCATCCTCGTACTGGGAGCCCTCGGGGCAGGCTTTGCGATCTTCTCCGTGGTCATGGCCACGCTTATCGGGCCGAAGCGCTACAACCGCGCGAAGCTCGAAGCCTACGAGTGCGGAATCGAGCCGACCCCCACGCCGGCCGGCGGCGGGCGTTTCCCCATCAAGTACTACCTGACGGCGATGCTCTTCATCGTCTTCGACATCGAGATCGTCTTCCTCTACCCCTGGGCCGTCACCTTCGACGCCCTGGGTGTCTTCGGGCTCGTGGAGATGCTGCTCTTCGTGCTCACCGTCTTCGTCGCCTACGCGTACGTCTGGCGGCGCGGCGGCCTGGAATGGGACTGAGGGGCCTTTAGCCATGGGACTCGAAGAAAAGCTGCCGAGCGGCTTCCTGCTGACCACCGTCGAACAGGCCGCGGGCTGGGTGCGCAAGGCGTCCGTCTTCCCCGCCACCTTCGGCCTCGCCTGCTGCGCCATCGAGATGATGACGACCGGAGCCGGGCGCTACGACCTCGCCCGCTTCGGCATGGAGGTCTTCCGGGGCTCGCCCCGCCAGGCCGACCTGATGATCGTCGCCGGCCGGGTCAGCCAGAAGATGGCGCCGGTCCTGCGGCAGGTCTACGACCAGATGCCGAACCCCAAGTGGGTCATCTCCATGGGCGTGTGCGCGTCCTCGGGCGGCATGTTCAACAACTACGCGATCGTCCAGGGCGTCGACCACATCGTCCCCGTGGACATCTACCTGCCCGGCTGCCCGCCGCGCCCCGAGATGCTGATGGACGCGATCCTCAAGCTCCACCAGAAGATCCAGCACACCAAACTCGGCGTGAACGCCGAGGAAGCGGCCCGCGAGGCGGAGGAGGCGGCGCTCAAGGCGCTCCCCCTCATCGAGATGAAGGGGCTGCTGCGATGACCGACGCGAACGGCACCAACCCCGAGAAGGACCTCAGCGCCGCCAACCTCCCCGGCCAGCGCGGCGACCAGGGCGAGGAGATCCGCGTCCAGCGCGGCATGTTCGGCGCGAACAACGGCGGCGACACCTCCGGATACGGCGGCCTGGTCCGCTCGGTCCGCCTGCCGGGCGCCTCGACGCGGCCGTACGGCGGCTGGTTCGACGAGGTCGCCGACGAACTCGAAGGCGCCCTGGAGGAACAGGGGCTGCTCCCGGACAACGCGATCGGCAAGACCGTCGTCGACCGGGACGAACTCACCTTCCACGTCGAGCGCGAGCACCTCGTCCGCGTCGCCCGCACGCTGCGCGACGACCCGGCGCTGCGCTTCGAACTGTGCACCGGCGTCAGCGGCGTCCACTACCCGCACGACAAGGGCCGCGAGCTGCACGCCGTCTACCACCTGCGCTCGATCACCCACAACCGGCTGATCCGCCTGGAGGTCAGCGCCCCGGACGCCGACCCGCGCATCCCGTCCCTCGTCCCCGTCTACCCGACGAACGACTGGCACGAGCGCGAGACGTACGACTTCTTCGGGATCGTCTTCGACGGCCACCCGGCCCTGACGCGGATCATGATGCCGGACGACTGGCAGGGCCACCCGCAGCGCAAGGACTACCCCCTCGGCGGCATCCCCGTCGAGTACAAGGGCGCCCAGATCCCGGCTCCGGACCAGCGGAGGTCGTACTCGTGAGCACGTCGCACGCAACTCCCCGTGAGACCACGGAAGGCTCCGTCTACACGGTCACCGGAGGCGACTGGGACGAGATCGTCCAGTCCGCGGCCCGCGCCGACGA
This sequence comes from Streptomyces niveiscabiei, assembly GCF_001419795.1. Classification (GTDB taxonomy): domain Bacteria; phylum Actinomycetota; class Actinomycetes; order Streptomycetales; family Streptomycetaceae; genus Streptomyces; species Streptomyces niveiscabiei. The sequence continues at coordinate 17,663 of NZ_LIRL01000075.1, read as the reverse complement.
CGAGCGCATCGTCGTCAACATGGGCCCCCAGCACCCCTCCACGCACGGGGTGCTCCGCCTCATCCTGGAGATCGACGGCGAGACGGTCACCGAGGCCCGCTGCGGCATCGGCTACCTGCACACCGGCATCGAGAAGAACCTCGAGTTCCGTACGTGGACGCAAGGCACGACCTTCGTCACGCGCATGGACTACCTGACGTCCTTCTTCAACGAGACCGCCTACTGTCTCGCCGTCGAGAAGCTCCTCGGCATCGAGGACCAGATCCCCGAGCGCGCCGAGATCATCCGGGTCCTGCTGATGGAGCTGAACCGGCTCTCCTCGCACCTGGTGTGCATCGCCACCGGCGGCATGGAACTCGGCGCCACCACGATCATGATCTACGGATTCCGCGATCGTGAAATGATTCTCGACATCTACGAGCTCATCACGGGCCTGCGGATGAACCACGCGTACATCCGCCCCGGCGGACTCGCGCAGGACCTGCCGCCCGGCGCGGTGGACCAGATCCGCGAGTTCGTGAAGAAGATGAAGAAGAACCTCCCGGAGTACGACAAGCTCGCCACCGGGAACCCCATCTTCAAGGCCCGCATGCAGAACGTCGGCCACCTCGACCTGGCCGGCTGCATGGCCCTCGGCGCCACCGGCCCGATCCTGCGCTCCACCGGCCTCCCGCACGACCTGCGCAAGACGCAGCCCTACTGCGGGTACGAGACCTACGAGTTCGACGTCCCGACCGCCGACACCTGCGACTCCTACGGGCGCTTCCTGATCCGCCTGGAGGAGATGCGCCAGTCGCTGCGCATCGTCGAACAGTGCCTGGACCGGCTCCAGCCGGGCCCGGTCATGGTCGGCGACAAGAAGATCGCCTGGCCCGCCCAACTGGCCCTCGGGCCCGACGGGCTGGGCAACTCCCTCGACCACATCAAGAAGATCATGGGCACCTCCATGGAGGCCCTGATCCACCACTTCAAGCTGGTCACCGAGGGCTTCCGGGTCCCGCCGGGTCAGGCGTACGCGGCCGTCGAGTCCCCCAAGGGCGAACTCGGGGTGCACGCCGTCTCCGACGGGGGCACCCGTCCCTTCCGGGTCCACTTCCGCGACCCGTCCTTCACCAACCTGCAAGCCATGGCGGCGATGTGCGAGGGCGGCCAGGTCGCCGACGTGATCGTCGCCGTCGCGTCCATCGACCCCGTGATGGGAGGCGTCGACCGGTGACCACCTCTTCCCCCCGACAGGGCGTCGGCCTGGGCATGCCCGAACTGCCCGCCGCCCCCTACCCGGACGACGTACGGGCCCGCCTGGAGGCGGACGCGCGCGAGGTGATCGCCCGCTACCCCGACTCCCGCTCCGCGCTCCTGCCGCTGCTGCACCTCGTGCAGTCCGAGGAGGGCCATGTCACCCGCACCGGGATGAAGTTCTGCGCGGACGTGCTCGGCCTGACCACGGCCGAGGTCACCGCCGTCGCGACCTTCTACACCATGTACCGGCGCCGGCCGAGCGGCGACTACCAGGTCGGCGTCTGCACCAACACGCTGTGCGCGGTGATGGGCGGCGACGCGATCTTCGACTCGCTCCAGGAGCACCTGGGCGTCGGGAACGGAGAGACCACGGACGACGGGAAGGTCACGCTGGAGCACATCGAGTGCAACGCGGCCTGCGACTTCGCGCCCGTCGTGATGGTCAACTGGGAGTTCTTCGACAACCAGACCGTCGAGAGCGCCAAGAGCCTCGTCGACGACCTGCGGGCCGGCCGGACGGTGTCCCCCACGCGCGGGGCGCCGCTGTGCACCTTCAAGGACACCGCCCGCATCCTGGCGGGCTTCCCCGACGAGCGCGAGGGCGCGGTCGAGGCGAGCGGCGGTGCGGGACCCGCCTCGCTGGTGGGCCTCCGCCTGGCCAGGGGAGAGACCGCACCCGCGCGCGTGGTCCACCCGCGTGAGGAACCCGAGCACCGGCCCGCCGCCGAGGAGGGGGAGGGATGACATTGGCACCCGAACTGAAAGGCAGCAGCCCCGAGAAGCTGCTGGCACCCGTGCTGTCGGCCTTCTGGGACGAGGAGCGGTCCTGGTCGCTCGACGTGTACCGGAGGCACGAGGGGTACGAGGGGTTGCGCAAGGCCCTAGCCATGTCGCCGGACGACCTGATCGCGTACGTCAAGGACTCCGGACTGAGGGGGCGCGGCGGGGCAGGGTTCCCGACGGGGATGAAATGGCAGTTCATTCCCCAGGGTGACGGCAAACCGCACTATCTAGTTGTCAACGCCGACGAATCGGAGCCGGGGACCTGCAAGGACATCCCGCTCCTCTTCGCGAACCCGCACAGCCTCATCGAGGGCATCGTCATCGCGTGTTGGGCCATCAGGTCGTCGCATGCCTTCATCTACTTGCGGGGTGAGACCGTCCCCGTTCTGCGGCGGTTGCACGAGGCCGTACGCGAGGCGTACGCGGCGGGCTATCTCGGCGAGAACATCCTGGGCAGCGGGCTCGATCTCCAGCTCACCGTGCACGCCGGGGCCGGCGCGTACATCTGCGGTGAGGAGACCGCGCTGCTCGACTCGCTCGAAGGCCGCCGGGGTCAACCGCGGCTGCGTCCTCCCTTCCCTGCCGTCGAGGGGCTCTATGCCTGCCCCACTGTCGTGAACAACGTCGAGTCGATCGCTTCGGTTCCCGCGATCCTCAATCGCGGAAAAGAATGGTTCCGCTCGATGGGCAGCGAGAAGTCCCCGGGCTTCACGCTGTACTCCCTCTCGGGCCACGTCGCGAGCCCCGGCCAGTACGAGGCGCCGCTCGGCATCACGCTGCGCCAGCTGCTGGAGATGAGCGGCGGGATGCGCCCCGGGCACCGGCTGAAGTTCTGGACGCCGGGCGGCTCCTCCACGCCGATGTTCACCGACGAGCACCTCGACGTCCCCCTCGACTACGAGGGCGTCGGCGCGGCCGGCTCGATGCTCGGCACGAAGGCGCTCCAGTGCTTCGACGAGACGACCTGCGTGGTGCGCGCGGTGACCCGGTGGACCGAGTTCTACGCCCACGAGTCCTGCGGCAAGTGCACGCCCTGCCGTGAAGGCACCTACTGGCTCGTGCAGTTGCTGCGCGACATCGAGGCCGGCAAGGGCGTCATGAGCGACCTCGACAAGCTGAACGACATCGCCGACAACATCAACGGCAAGTCGTTCTGCGCCCTCGGCGACGGCGCCGCCTCGCCGATCTTCTCCTCGCTGAAGTACTTCCGCGAGGAGTACGAGCAGCACATCACCGGCCGGGGCTGCCCCTTCGACCCGGCCAAGTCGACGGCCTGGGCGGACCGCCCGGAGGTGAACGCATGACCGTGACCACTAGCGCTCCCTCAGGTGGCGGGGAGGCGGCGGTGCCGCGGGAAGATCTCGTGACGCTGACGATCGACGGCGCCGAGATCAGCGTGCCCAAGGGCACCCTGGTCATCCGCGCCGCCGAGCAGCTCGGCATCGAGATCCCCCGGTTCTGCGACCACCCCCTCCTCGACCCGGCCGGCGCCTGCCGGCAGTGCATCGTCGAGGTCGAGGGCCAGCGCAAGCCGATGGCGTCCTGCACGATCAGCTGCACCGACGGCATGGTCGTCAAGACGCACCTCACCTCCCCGGTCGCCGAGAAGGCCCAGCACGGGGTGATGGAGCTGCTGCTCATCAACCACCCGCTGGACTGCCCGGTCTGCGACAAGGGCGGCGAGTGCCCCCTCCAGAACCAGGCCATGTCGCACGGCCAGGCGGAGTCCCGCTTCGAGGGCCGCAAGCGGACGTACGAGAAGCCGGTGCCGATCTCCGCGCAGGTCCTGCTGGACCGCGAGCGGTGCGTGCTGTGCGCGCGCTGCACCCGGTTCTCCAACCAGGTCGCGGGCGACCCGATGATCGAGCTGATCGAACGGGGTGCCCTTCAGCAGGTCGGTACGGGCGAAGGCGATCAGTTCGAGTCGTACTTCTCCGGGAACACGATCCAGATCTGTCCCGTCGGAGCGCTCACCTCGGCCGCGTACCGGTTCCGTTCGCGCCCCTTCGACCTGGTGTCGTCGCCCTCGGTGTGCGAGCACTGCGCGGGCGGCTGCGCGACGCGTACGGACCACCGGCGCGGGAAGGTCATGCGGCGGCTGGCGCAGAACGATCCCGAGGTCAACGAGGAGTGGATCTGCGACAAGGGGCGCTTCGGGTTCCGGTACGCGCAGCAGCGCGACCGGCTGGAGACGCCGCTGATCCGCAACGCCGAGGGCGACCTGGTGCCCGCCTCCTGGCCGGAGGCCCTCCAGATCGCCGCTCAGGGACTGCTCGCCTCGCGCGGGCGCACGGGCGTGCTGACCGGCGGCCGGCTCACTGTCGAGGACGCGTACGCGTACAGCAAGTTCGCGCGCGTGGCGCTCGACACGCACGACATCGACTTCCGCGCGCGCGTGCACAGCGGCGAGGAGGCCGACTTCCTGGCCTCCCAGGTCGCCGGGCGCGGCCGGGACCTCGACGGTACGGGCGTGTCGTACGCGGACCTGGAGAAGGCGCCGGCCGTCCTGCTGGTCGGCTTCGAGTCCGAGGAGGAGGCGCCCGGCGTCTTCCTGCGGCTGCGCAAGGCGTGGCGCAAGACCGGGCTGAAGGTGTTCTCGCTGGCCACGCACGCGACGCGCGGGCTGGCGAAGGCGGGCGGCACGCTGCTGCCGGCCGCTCCCGGCACCGAGACCGAGTGGCTGGACGCCCTCGCGGCCGGCAGCGGCCTGGAGACGCCCGGAGGGGTCGCCGCCGAGGCGCTGCGGGCCGAGGGCGCCGTCATCGTCGTAGGGGAGCGTCTGGCGGGCGTCGCGGGGGGGCTTACGGCCGCCGTGCGGGCCGCCTCGGCGACCGGGGCGCGGCTCGTGTGGATCCCGCGCCGGGCCGGCGAGCGTGGCGCCCTGGAGGCCGGGGCGCTGCCCGCGCTGCTGCCCGGCGGACGCCCGGCGACCGACCCGCGCGCGCGTGAGGAGGTCGCCGCCGTCTGGGGGCTCGCCGAACTCCCGCACGGGTACGGCCGCGACACCGGCCAGATCGTCGAGGCCGCCGTCGCCGGGGAGCTCCAGGCGCTGCTGGTGGCCGGCGTCGAGGTCGCCGACCTGCCCGACCCCGCGCGGGCGCGTACGGCGCTCGACGAGGTGGGCTTCCTGGTCTCCCTGGAGCTGCGGCCCAGCGAGATCACCGAGCGCGCCGACGTCGTCCTGCCGGTCGCGGCGGTCGCCGAGAAGCCGGGCGCGTTCCTCAACTGGGAGGGCAGGGTGCGGTTCTTCGACGCCGCCCTCAAGCCCGAGCAGATGACGCGCCGGCTGCCTCCGAGCGACGCGCGCGTGCTCCAGATGCTGGCCGACGCCATGGACATCCACCTGGGCCTGCCCGACCTGCGCACCACGCGCGCGGAGATCGACCGGCTGGGCGCCTGGGACGGGCAGCGGGCCGCCGAGCCGAACGAGACCGGGGGAGCGCTCCCGAGGCCCGCCGCCGGTGAGGCCGTCCTCGCGGGCCACCGGCTCCTCCTCGACCAGGGGCTCCTCCAGGAGGGCGACTCGGCGCTCGCCGCGACCCGGCACGCCTCCTACGCGCGCGTGTCGGCCGCCACGGCCGCCGAGGCGGGGGTGAAGGACGGCGACCTGCTGGCCGTCACCGGCGCGACCGGGACCGTCGAACTGCCGCTGGCCGTCACCGAGATGCCCGACCGGGTGGTGTGGCTCCCGCTCAACTCGGCGGGCGCGGGCGTCGCCTCGGACACCGGGGCCCGGCCCGGAACCCTCGTCCGCATCGGCCCGGCGACGCCCGCCGACGCCCCCAAGGAGGTGGAGGCATGAGCCCGTACCTCGCGGCGGAAGACCTCTCGATGTTCGGCCGTGACCCCTGGTGGCTGGTCGTGATCAAGGCGGTGTTCTGCTTCGCGTTCCTGATGGTGACCGTGCTGTTCTCCATCGTCTGGGAGCGCAAGGTCGTCGCCTGGATGCAGCTGCGCATCGGCCCCAACCGGCACGGCCCCTGGGGCATGCTCCAGTCGCTCGCCGACGGCATCAAGCTGATGCTGAAGGAAGACGTCATCGTCAAGCGCGCGGACAAGGTCGTCTACGTCCTCGCGCCGATCGTCGCCGCCATCCCCGCGTTCATGGCGATCGCGGTGATCCCCTTCGGCCCGGCCGGCAACGAGGTCTCGATCTTCGGCCACCGGACGACGATGCAGCTCACCGACCTGCCGATCGCGATGCTGTACATCCTCGCGGTCGCCTCGGTCGGCATCTACGGCATCGTGCTCGCGGGCTGGAGCTCCGGGTCGACGTACCCGCTGCTCGGCGGCCTGCGCTCGGCCGCGCAGATGATCTCGTACGAGATCGCGATGGGCGCCGCGTTCGCCTCGGTGTTCCTGTACTCGGGGTCGATGTCGACGTCGACGATCGTCGAGCAGCAGAGCGACCGCTGGTACATCCTGCTGCTGCCGGTGTCGTTCATCCTGTACATCGTCACGATGGTCGGCGAGACCAACCGCGCACCCTTCGACATGCCGGAGTCCGAGGGCGACCTCGTCGGCGGCTTCAACACCGAGTACTCGTCGATCAAGTTCGCGATGTTCATGCTCGCCGAGTACGTCAACATGGTGACCGTCTCGGCCGTCGCCACCACCCTCTTCCTCGGCGGCTGGCGGGCCCCCTGGCCGATCAGCGGCTTCTGGGAGGGCGCGAACCACGGCTGGTGGCCGATGCTCTGGTTCGTCGTCAAGGTGCAGCTGCTGCTGTTCTTCTTCATCTGGCTGCGCGGCACGCTCCCGCGCGTGCGCTACGACCAGCTGATGAAGCTCGGCTGGAAGGTGCTGCTGCCGGTCTCGATGGTGTGGCTGATGCTCGTCGCCACCATGCGGACCCTGCGCAACGAGAACTACGGCTTCACCGACATCGCCCTGTACGTGGCCGGCGGGCTGATCGCCGTCCTGCTGATCTCCTTCGTCGCCGACGTCTTCCGCGACAAGGCGCGGAAGGGCGCCGAACTCCCCGCCGAACCGGTCGGGTTCGACCCGATGGCGGGCGGATTCCCGGTGCCGCCGCTGCCCGGACAGGAGCTTCCGCCGGTGCCCCGGCGCCGGTCCCGCCAGGAGCGGGAGCTGATTGTCAGTGGTGGGGTCGATACTCAGAGTGACGGACCTCGTGACGGAAAGGAGGCGTCCGATGGCTGAGGAGCCCAAGGAGACCGCACCCGGTTTCCAGAACCCCGTCGCCGGCTTCGGCGTGACCTTCAAGGCCATGTTCAAGAAGCGGCTCACGGAGCAGTACCCGGAGCAGCAGAAGACCACCGCCCCGCGGTTCCACGGACGGCATCAGCTCAACCGCCATCCGGACGGCCTGGAGAAGTGCGTCGGCTGTGAACTGTGCGCCTGGGCCTGCCCCGCCGACGCGATCTACGTCGAGGGCGCGGACAACACCGACGAGGAGCGCTACTCCCCGGGCGAGCGCTACGGCCGCGTCTACCAGATCAACTACGCCCGCTGCATCCTGTGCGGCCTGTGCATCGAGGCGTGCCCCACGCGCGCGCTGACGATGACCAACGAGTTCGAACTCGCCGACTCCAGCCGCGCGAACCTCATCTACACCAAGGAACAGCTCCTCGCGGGCCTCGACGACAACATGGTCGACACGCCCCACGCGATCTACCCGGGGACGGACGAGCAGGACTACTACCGGGGCCTCGTGACTGAGGCCGCGCCCGGTACGGAGCGCCAGGTCGCCGTCTCCAAGGGCGAGAAGCCGGAAGAAGAAGGGGCGGACGCATGAACACGCTGGCCGCCTACTCGACGTCCACCGGCGAGGCGTTCCAGTTCTGGACGCTCGGTACGGTCGCGGTGATCGGCGCCCTGTGCACCGTCTTCATGAGGCGGGCCGTCCACAGCGCGCTGTGCCTCGCCGGGACCATGATCATCCTCGCGGTGTTCTACCTCGCCAACGGCGCCTACTTCCTCGGCATCGTGCAGATCGTCGTCTACACGGGCGCGATCATGATGCTGTTCCTGTTCGTCGTGATGCTGGTCGGCGTCACCGCCGCCGACTCCCTGAAGGAGACCATCAAGGGGCAGCGCTGGCTCGCTCTGCTGAGCGGCCTCGGCTTCGGGATCCTGCTGGTCGGCGGCATCGGGAACGCCTCGCTGAGCGAGTTCAACGGCCTCGCGCAGGCGAACGCGAACGGCAACGTTGAGGGCCTCGCGACCCTCATCTTCACGAAGTACGTGTTCGCCTTCGAGATCACCGGCGCGCTGCTCATCACGGCGGCCGTCGGCGCGATGGTCCTCACCCACCGCGAGCGCACCGAGCGCGCCAAGACCCAGCGCGAGCTGGCCGAGCAGCGCGTGCGCGAGGGCAAGCACCTCCCGCCGCTCCCGGCGCCCGGCGTGTACGCGCGCCACAACGCCGTCGACATCGCGGGCCTGCTGCCCGACGGCACGCCGTCCGAGCTGACCGTCAGCAAGACCCTGCGCGACCGCGGCCAGATCCGGGACGTGTCCACCGAGGCGATCGCCGACCTCAAGGCCCTCCAGCAGCGCTCCGAGGAGCGCCTGGAGCGCGACGAGATCGAGCCGCCGCGCTTCGGGCGCGAGACGCGTGAGACGCGCGAGACCCGCGAGGCAGAGGAGGCGTCGCAGTGAACCCCGTCAACTACCTGTACCTCGCCGCCCTGTTGTTCACGATCGGCGCGACCGGAGTGCTCATCCGGCGCAACGCCATCGTCGTCTTCATGTGCGTCGAGCTGATGCTGAACGCCTGCAACCTCGCGTTCGTCGCCTTCTCCCGGATGCACGGCAACCTCGACGGCCAGATCATCGCCTTCTTCACGATGGTCGTCGCCGCGGCGGAGGTCGTGGTCGGACTCGCGATCATCGTGTCGCTGTTCCGCTCCCGCCACTCGGCCTCGGTCGACGACGCCAGCCTGATGAAGCTGTAAGGGGTCGGAAGAAACGTGGAGAACCTCATCGCGCTGCTGATCGCGGCGCCCCTGCTCGGAGCGGCCGTCCTGCTCACCGGAGGCCGCCGGCTCGACGCCGTCGGCCACTGGATCGGCACGCTCCTGTCGGCCGTCTCCTTCGTGTTCGGCCTGATCCTCTTCGCGGACCTGCTCGGCAAGGACGCCGAGCACCGCACGCTGCACCAGCACCTGTTCAGCTGGATCCCCGTCGAGGGCTTCCAGGCGGACGTCGCGTTCCGCCTCGACCAGCTGTCCATGACGTTCGTGCTGCTGATCACGGGCGTCGGCTCGCTGATCCACCTGTACTCGATCGGGTACATGGAGCACGACGACCGGCGCCGCCGCTTCTTCGGCTACCTGAACCTGTTCCTCGCGGCGATGCTGATCCTGGTCCTCGCCGACAACTACCTCCTGCTGTACGTCGGCTGGGAGGGCGTGGGCCTCGCCTCGTTCCTGCTCATCGGGTTCTGGCAGCACAAGCCCAGCGCCGCGACGGCCGCCAAGAAGGCGTTCCTGGTCAACCGGGTCGGCGACATGGGCCTGTCGATCGCGATCATGCTGATGTTCACGACCTTCGGGACGTTCGCCTTCGGCCCGCTCCTCGGCACGCACACCGAACCCGGTGTCGCCGCCGACGCGAGCGAGGGCAAGCTCACCGCGATCGCCCTGATGCTGCTGCTCGCGGCCTGCGGCAAGTCCGCGCAGGTGCCGCTCCAGTCCTGGCTGGGGGACGCCATGGAGGGCCCGACGCCCGTGTCGGCGCTCATCCACGCGGCGACGATGGTCACCGCGGGCGTGTACCTGATCGTCCGCTCGGCGGCGGTCTTCAACGCCGCGCCGGACGCGCAGCTCGTCGTCACCATCGTCGGCGCGGTCACGCTGCTGTTCGGTGCGATCGTCGGTTGCGCGAAGGACGACATCAAGAAGGCCCTCGCCGGGTCGACGATGTCGCAGATCGGCTACATGGTCCTCGCGGCCGGCCTCGGCCCCATCGGGTACGTCTACGCGATCATGCACCTGGTGACGCACGGCTTCTTCAAGGCCGGGCTCTTCCTCGGCGCGGGCTCCGTCATGCACGGCATGAACGACGAGGTCGACATGCGCAGGTACGGCGGCCTCCGGAAGTACATGCCGGTCACGTTCATCACGTTCGGCCTCGGCTACCTCGCGATCATCGGGTTCCCGGGCCTGTCCGGCTTCTTCTCCAAGGACAAGATCATCGAGGCGGCGTTCGCCAAGGGCGGCACCGAGGGCTGGATCCTCGGCGGCGCGGCCCTGCTGGGCGCGGCCATCACGGCGTACTACATGACGCGCGTGATGCTGATGACGTTCTTCGGCGAGAAGCGCTGGCAGCCGGACGCGGACGGCAACGAGCCGCACCCGCACGAGTCCCCGAAGTCGATGACGATCCCCATGATCGTGCTGGCCTTCGGCTCGGTCTTCGCGGGCGGCGTGTTCGGCGTCGGCGACCGCTTCCTGCACTGGCTGGAGCCGGTCACCGGCCACGACCACGGCGACGCGCCCATCAGCGCCGCGACGGTCACCTCGGCGACGGTCGCCGTCATGGTCGTCGGCGTCGCCCTGGCGTACCTCCAGTACGGCCGCAGGCCCGTCCCGGCCGTCGCCCCGCGCGGGTCGCTGCTCACCCGGGCCGCCCGCCGCGACCTCCTCCAGGACGACTTCAACCACGTCGTCCTGGTGCGCGGCGGCGAGCACCTCACGCGCTCGCTGGTGTACGTCGACCACACCCTGGTCGACGGCGTCGTCAACGGCACCGCGGCCGGCTTCGGCGGCCTGTCCGGACGGCTGCGGCGCCTCCAGAACGGCTTCGCGCGCTCCTACGCGGTCTCGATGTTCGGCGGCGCGGCGGTCCTGGTCGCCGCGACGCTGCTGATGAGGGCGGTCTGATACCGATGTCCTTTCCCCTGCTGACAGCGACGGCGGTGCTCCCCGCCGTCGGGGCGATCGCCACGGCCGCCGTACCGGCCGCGAGGCGCAACGCGGCGAAGTCGCTCGCGCTGCTCGTCTCGCTCGGCACGCTCGCCCTCGCGATCGCGATCCTGGTCCGCTTCGACCCCGACGGAGACCGCTACCAGCTCACCGAGTCCCACTCCTGGATCAAGGAGTTCGGGGTCCGCTACGAACTGGGCGTCGACGGCATCGCGGTGGCGCTCATCGCGCTGACCGCGCTGCTCATCCCGTTCATCATCCTGGCCGGCTGGAACGACGCCGACCCGCTGGAGACCGGCAGCAGGCGCTGGCGGCCCACCCAGGGCTTCTTCGCGCTGATCCTGGCCGTCGAGGCGATGGTGATCATCTCCTTCGAGGCCACCGACGTCTTCCTCTTCTACATCTTCTTCGAGGCCATGCTCATCCCGATGTACTTCCTCATCGGAGGCTTCGGGGACCGCGCGCACGAGCACGGCGAGGAGGCGGCGTCCACCCAACGGTCGTACGCGGCCGTCAAGTTCCTGCTCTACAACCTGGTCGGCGGCCTGATCATGCTGGCCGCCGTGATCGGCCTGTACGTGGTCGCGGGCAACTTCAGCCTCCAGGAGATCGCCGCCGCGCGGGCGAACGGCTCGCTCGACATGGCGACCAACACGGAGCGCTGGCTGTTCCTCGGCTTCTTCTTCGCCTTCGCGGTAAAGGCCCCGCTGTGGCCGCTGCACACCTGGCTGCCGAACGCGATGGGCGAGGCCACGGCTCCGGTCGCGGTGCTCATCACGGCCGTTGTTGACAAAGTCGGCACATTCGCGATGCTCCGTTTCTGTCTCCAGCTCTTCCCAGAGGCGTCGAAATGGGCAACTCCGGTCATTCTCGTGCTCGCCCTGATCAGCATCATCTACGGCGCCCTGCTCGCCGTCGGGCAGCGTGACATCAAGCGGCTGGTCGCCTACGCGTCGATCTCGCACTTCGGGTTCATCGTGCTCGGCATCTTCGCGATGACCAGCCAGGGCCAGTCCGGGGCGACGCTCTACATGGTCAACCACGGCATCTCCACGGCCGCCCTGATGCTCGTCGCCGGGTTCCTGATCTCCCGGCGCGGCTCGCGGCTCATCGCCGACTACGGCGGCGTCCAGAAGGTCGCCCCGGTGCTCGCCGGGACGTTCCTGATCGGCGGCCTCGCCACCCTCTCGCTGCCGGGCCTCGCGCCCTTCGTGAGCGAGTTCCTGGTGCTGGTCGGCGCGTTCGCGCGCTACCCCGTCGTAGGGATCATCGCCACCTTCGGGATCGTGCTCGCCGCGCTGTACACGCTCGTCCTCTACCAGCGGACGATGACCGGCCCGGTGAAGCCCGAGGTCGCGTCGATGCCGGATCTGAGGATCAGGGAGATCGCGGTCGTCACGCCGCTGATCGTCCTGCTCGTCGTCCTCGGCGTCTACCCGAAGCCGATCGCGGACGTCGTGAACCCGGCGGTCAAGCAGACGCTGTCCGACGTGAACAAGAAGGACCCCCAGCCCGAGGTGGAGGCGGCCAGGTGAGCGCAACTGTCGTCCACAGCCTGTGGACAACCGCGGCCGATCCGATCACGAAGATCGACGCGCCGAAGATCGAATACGGGCAATTGTCGCCCACCCTGATCGTCGTGGGCGCGGCGGTCGTCGGGATCCTCGTCGAGGCGTTCGTGCCGCGGAAGTCCCGCTACTACGCCCAGCTGTTCGTCTCCGTCGTCGCCCTGTGCGCCGCGTTCGCGGCCGTCGTCGCCCTCGCGGCGAAGGGGTACGGCACCACGCGCGCGGGGATCGCCGCGATGGGCGCCATCGCCGTCGACGGGCCGGCGCTCTTCCTCCAGGGCACGATCCTGCTCGCCGCCCTGGTCGGCCTGTTCACCTTCGCCGAACGCCGCCTCGACCCCGAGACGCACGGCAACCGGGTCGACTCGTTCGCCGCGCAGGGCGCCGCCGTACCCGGCAGCGACAGCGAACAGGCCGCCGTCAAGGCCGGGTTCACGACCACCGAGGTGTTCCCGCTGCTGCTCTTCGCGGTCGCGGGCATGCTGGTCTTCCCGGCCGCCAACGACCTGCTGACCCTCTTCATCGCCCTTGAGGTCTTCTCCCTCCCGCTGTACCTGCTGTGCGCGCTCGCGCGCAGGAAGCGGCTCCTGTCGCAGGAAGCGGCCGTCAAGTACTTCCTGCTCGGCGCGTTCGCCTCCGCGTTCACCCTGTTCGGCATCGCCCTGCTGTACGGGTACGCCGGTTCCGTCTCCTACGGCACCATCGCGCAGGTCGTCGACGGCACCGTCAAGTCCGTCGACCCCGCGCTCGCCGACACCATGGGCAACGACGCGCTCCTGCTCATCGGCGCCGCGCTGCTGGTCATGGGCCTGCTGTTCAAGGTCGGCGCCGTGCCGTTCCACATGTGGACGCCGGACGTCTACCAGGGCGCGCCCACGCCGGTCACCGGGTTCATGGCCGCCGCCACCAAGGTCGCCGCGTTCGGGGCGCTGCTGCGGGTCCTGTACGTCATCCTGCCGGGGCTCAGGTGGGACTGGCGGCCGGTGATGTGGGGCGTCGCGATCGTCACGATGCTGGGCGGCGCGATCGTCGCCATCACCCAGACCGACATCAAGCGGCTGCTGGCGTACTCGTCCATCGCGCACGCCGGGTTCATCCTCGCGGGTGTCATCGCGACGACGCCCGACGGGGTCTCCTCGGTGCTCTTCTACCTCGCCGCGTACTCCTTCGTGACGATCGGCGCGTTCGCGGTGGTCACGCTGGTCCGCGACGCGGGCGGCGAGGCGACCCACCTGTCCAAGTGGGCCGGCCTGGGCCGCCGGTCACCTCTGGTGGCCGCCGTCTTCGCCGTGTTCCTGCTGGCCTTCGCCGGCATCCCGCTGACCTCCGGGTTCGCGGGCAAGTTCGCCGTCTTCAAGGCAGCGGCGGAAGGGGGCGCGGCGCCGCTCGTCGTGGTCGGTGTGATCTCGTCCGCCATCGCCGCGTTCTTCTACATCCGGGTGATCGTCCTGATGTTCTTCAGCGAGCCCCGCCCGGACGGGCCGACGGTCGCCGTCCCCTCACCGCTGACCATGACCGCGATCGGGGTAGGGGTGGCGGTGACGCTCGTGCTCGGCGTGGCGCCGCAGTACTTCCTCGACCTGGCGGGCCAGGCGGGGGTGTTCGTGCGCTGAGGCCGCGCGCGGTGCGTGTACGACGGCCTGGTGCCCTTCTTCCGGGGGGTGCCGGGCCGTCGGCGTGCCGGGGCGGGTGCGGGCGCCGGTTCCCGGACCGGCCTGTGGATAACTCCGTGGGTGTCGGCGCGGGGGCCTATCGTGGGAGGCACGTGGAGGCAGTGGTTCGAGGGACGACGGGTGGGATCGGCGTTATGGCGGAGGCGGTAGGGGTCGCGGGGTCGGCGGCGGGGGAGAGCGAGGCGCTCGCCGCGCTGCACCGGGTGTTCGGGTACGACAGTTTCCGGGGCGAGCAGGCGGCGATCGTCGATCATGTGATCGGCGGCGGGGACGCGGTCGTGCTGATGCCGACCGGCGGCGGAAAGTCGCTGTGCTACCAGATTCCCGCGCTGGTCAGAGCCGGTACGGGAATCGTCGTGTCGCCGCTCATCGCGCTCATGCAGGACCAGGTCGACGCCCTGCGCGCGGTCGGCGTGCGGGCCGGGTTCATCAACTCGACGCAGGACTTCGACGAGCGTCGTCTCGTGGAGGCCGAGTTCGCGGCAGGCGAGCTGGACCTGCTCTACCTCGCGCCCGAGCGCCTGCGCCTCGACAGCACGCTGGACCTCCTCTCGCGCGGCAAGATCGCCGTCTTCGCGATCGACGAGGCGCACTGCGTCTCCCAGTGGGGCCACGACTTCCGCCCCGACTACCTGGCCCTGTCCCTCCTGGGCGAGCGCTGGCCGGACGTCCCGCGCATCGCCCTGACGGCGACGGCGACGAAGGCCACGCACCAGGAGATCGTCCAGCGCCTCGGCATGCCGGCCGCCCGGCACTTCGTCGCCAGTTTCGACCGGCCCAACATCCAGTACCGCATCGTCCCGAAGGCCGACCCGAAGAAGCAGCTCCTGGCGTTCCTGCGCGAGGAGCACGCGGGCGACGCCGGCATCGTGTACTGCCTCTCGCGCAACTCGGTCGAGAAGACCGCCGAGTTCCTGGCGGCCAACGGCATCGCGGCCGTGCCCTACCACGCGGGGCTCGACGCGGGCACCCGCGCCAGGCACCAGTCCCGGTTCCTGCGCGAGGACGGCCTCACCGTCGTCGCGACCATCGCCTTCGGCATGGGCATCGACAAGCCGGACGTCCGCTTCGTCGCCCACCTCGACCTGCCGAAGTCCGTCGAGGGGTACTACCAGGAGACCGGCCGCGCGGGGCGCGACGGGCTGCCGTCCACGGCGTGGATGGCGTACGGCCTCAACGACGTCATCCAGCAGCGCAAGCTGATCCAGTCCGGCGAGGGCGACGAGGCGTTCCGGCGCCGCGCGCAGTCCCACCTCGACGCGATGCTCGCGCTGTGCGAGACCGCGCGGTGCCGGCGCGGCCAGCTCCTGAACTACTTCGGCCAGGACCCCGACCCCGTCGGCTGCGGCAACTGCGACACATGCCTGACCCCGCCGGAGACCTGGGACGGCACGGTGGCCGCGCAGAAGGTCCTCTCCACCGTCGTCCGTCTCCAGCGCGAGCGCGGCCAGAAGTTCGGCGCGGTCCAGATCATCGACATCCTGCTCGGCAAGCGCACGGGCAAGGTCATCCAGTTCGACCACGACCAGCTCTCCGTCTTCGGCATCGGCCAGGACCTCGCGGACGGCGAATGGCGGGGCGTCATCCGGCAGTTGCTCGCCCAGGGCCTCCTCGCGGTCGAGGGCGAGTACGGCACGCTGGTCCTCACAGAGGACAGCGGGACCGTCCTGCGCCACGAACGGGACGTACCGCTGCGCAAGGAGCCGAAGAAGGCGCCGACCGCCAAGACGTCCTCCTCCGGTTCCGGGAAGAGCGGCAAGGCCAAGGCGGCCGTCGTCGAACTGCCGCCCCACCTCCAGCCCGCCTTCGAGGCCCTGCGCGCCTGGCGCGCCGAACAGGCCCGCGAGCAGGGCGTCCCGGCGTACGTCATCTTCCACGACGCGACCCTCCGCGAGATCGTCTCCGCGTGGCCGACGTCGGTACGGGAGCTTGCGGGGATCAGCGGGGTGGGCGAGAAGAAACTGGTGACCTACGGCGAGGGCGTCGTGGCAGCGCTGGCGGAACTGGGCGGGGCACCCGGGGGCGCCGAGGCGAAGCCGACGCAGGGTGCCGGGGCGGCGGAGGACGACTTCTGGGGCGAGCCGGAGGAGGAGCCGGACTGGTCGTAGGGGCGGCTGCCGGGCCGGAGGGTGCCTGGTCAGGGGTGGCCGGGGGCCATGTCCGCCCGCACTGGCCGCCCGCGCTGTCCGGCACCCCCGCCGCGCGCTATGTCAGCGCGGACAACCCCGGCGCGAACGTGATCAGCAGCGGCAGCAGGGGGATCAGGGCGGCCACCGTCGTCGTCAGCGCCCGGTGCCGGCGCAGCAGGCGCGGCGGGGGCTGGAGGAGGCGGTCCACGCGCTCGCCCAGGAGGCGGTGGCTGGAGGCGCAGGACAGGACGCCCCGGTGCTGGTTCAGCTCGATGAGCGCGAGGGCCGTCGTGAGGTGCCCGCAGCGCCGCGACGCCGTGTCGTCCGCGGCGAGTTCGACGAGCCGGTGGGTCTGGTCGCAGAAGTGGGCGAAGAGGGGGACGCGCGGGAAGCCGGTCGCGAGGGCCGTCGAGAGGTGCAGCAGCCAGTCGTGGTGGGCGCGGGCGTGCCCCTTCTCGTGGGTGAGGACGGCGTCGAGCTGGTGCGCGGTGAGCCGGTTCAGCGCGCCGGTGGTGACGATCAGCTGGGGCGGGCTGCCGGGCAGCCACCAGGCGTCCGGGTACTCGTCCTCCAGGACCAGCAGGGGCCCGCGCGCGGAGGGCAGCCCCGCCGGGAGGTCCGGCGCCCGCTCCCGCAGCAGCGCCCGGTCCCGGACGCGCCGCCGCCGGGCCTCGACCAGCTCCCGCCCGAGCATCGCCGTCGTCCACGCGGCCCCGCACGCCAGCAGCAGCGTCAGGACGACCGCCCACACGGGCGCGGCCGACAGGTCGTACGCCTCGGTCACCTCCTGGGGCGCGGGCGCGAACAGCTGCGTACGGACCGTGTGGAAGACCGCGGCGGCGCCCAGCGTCAACGCGGTGACGCAGCACAGGAGTACGGTCGCGACGAGGCACTGCCACACCCACAGCCCCACCACGGGCTCCCGCTCCGGCCACCGCGCCCGCGTCAGCGCGCGCGGCACCGGCACCGCGGCCGTCAGCCCGACGGCACTCAGCAGAAGCAGACAGACGGTCATCCCACGGTTTCCGGATTCTGCTCGGAGGGCGTACACGGTTGTGCGGTGAACCAGCCGGCCGGCGTCGCGCTCCCCGACCCGGCCGGGCGGCACCCCGGCCTCACGGGTCCTCGCGGCCAGTATGACCGCGCGCCCCCGGCACCGTCAGCCCTTTGGGAGTGAGGCCCGCGCAACTCGCGCCCGCGCGCGGACAGCCGTACCCCCGCCCGGAGGCGGACAGCACCCCACACACCCCACACACCCCACCACTCCGCACATGACACCCCTTTAGGTCAGATACGGGAAGTTATCCACAGGCTGGGACGCAATCTTGACGGAGCGGTGCGAACAGGGCGACTCTGGGCGGGTGCCGGAGGGCCTCGGGG
>NZ_LIRL01000749.1 GCF_001419795.1 Streptomyces niveiscabiei | reverse complement strand
CGTACGGAACGCGCGCAGCAGCATCGCGCCGCCGCCCCCGCACAGCGCGGCGATCCCGGGCGCCATGGCGGTGGTGTAGTACGGGTGCATCGTGCCCTCGGCCATGCTGAACGTGAGGAAGTGCAGGCCCAGCCAGCCGCCCCAGACCAGGACGGCGGCGCGGGTGAGGTCGGTGCGCGGGGCACGGCCGCAGAGGATGACGGCGCCGATGAAAGCGATTGCCGCGAAGGGCAGCAGCCAGGAGATCTGCCCGCCGAGGACGTCGTTGAACATCCGGCCGAGACCGGCGGTGCCGGAGAAGCCGCCGCCTCCGCCGCCCCCGCCTCCGCCGCCCATGTTGCCGTCGCCGCCGAAGACCCGGCCGAGGCCGTTGTAGCCCATGATCAGGTTCCAGGCGGACCCGTCCGTCGAACCTCCGATGTAGGGCCGCTCGTCCTCAGGTACTACGGACACGGCAGCCGCCCACCAGAAGGAGGAAACCGCGAGTACTACACCCGCGAGCAGCAGGTTGACGATCCGCTTCACCAGCTTCGGCCTGGCCGCGTAGAGGTAGACGGCGAAGACGGCCGGCAGCGCGATGTAGCCCTGGAGCATCTTGGTGTTGAAGGCGAGCCCGAAGCACGCGGCCGACCCGAGCAGCGGCAGCAGCCTGCCGTTGTGGACGGCGCGCAGCGCGAGGGCCGCGCCGCCCGCCATCAGGAACACCAGCAGCGTGTCGGGGTTGTTGTCGCGGTTGATGGCGACGGTGATCGGGGTCAGCGCCAGGACCAGCGCGGCGACGGCCGCCGCGCCGTGCCCCCACACCCGCTTCACGGACGCGTGCAGGATCCAGATCGTGCCGAGCGCGACCAGCACCATCGGCAGCATCATCTGCCAGGTGCCGAAGCCGAAGACGCGGCAGGACAGGCCCATCACCATCAGCGCGAACGGCGGCTTGTCGACGGTCAGGAAGTTCCCGGCGTCCAACGACCCGAAGAACCACGCCTTCCAGTTCTCCGTACCGCTCAACACCGCAGCGCTGTAAAAGCTGTTGAGGCTCGAACCGGAGAGGTTCCAGGAGTAGAGGACCGCCGCCAGGACCAGGATCGCGAGCAGCGCGGGCAGCGACCAGCGCGGCGCCTGTCGGGGTACGTCGCCCGCCGCGGGCTCGGGCGGTGGCCGGTCGGGGGACACGGACGGCTCGGTCGTACGGTGCTGGGGATCGGTGGCAGAGGTCACCCGAGCATGGTGCGAACCCCGGGTTGGCGACCGCTGTGCCGGAGCTGGCCGTCACCTGTGAATGCGTACGGCGCGCAGTAACGCGTTGTGCAACCTTTGCTCAATCGTGCTCACGGTCGTACAACCATTCGCTCGAACCTGTGAGTCAACTGAGGCATGACTCCATCTACTTCGAGACGTGCTAGAGCGGCGGCGGTCGCCGCCCTCGGCACCGGCCTCCTCATAACCGCCGCCGTCCCGGCCTCGGCAGCCGCGCCCGCCGTGAGCTGTACGTCGTCCAAGGCGGCCCTCGCGACCAAACTCAAGAAGGACATCACCGCGGCGGTCGCCTCCCGCAAGGGCACGGTCGCCGTCGGCGTCTACGACCGCACGACCAACACGAACTGCACGCTGCGGGCGTCCTCGGCGTACGACTCGGCGAGCGTCGTCAAGGTGACCGTCCTCTCGACGCTCCTGTGGGACGCGCAGAAGGCGAAGCGGTCCCTCACCGCGCGCGAGAAGTCCCTCGCGACCGCGATGATCACCAAGTCGGACAACGCCTCCACGAGCACCCTGTGGAAGCAGCTCGGCGTCACCAAGGTGAAGAACTTCCTCAAGGCCGCCGCGATGACCCAGACGAAGCCGGGTGCGAACGGCTACTGGGGCCTCACGCAGATCACGGTCACCGACGAGCAGAAGCTGCTCAAGCTGCTGCACGCGAAGAACGCCGTCCTCACCGACGCGTCGCGCTCGTACGCCAACGGCCTGATGAGCAAGGTGGTTTCGTCCCAGCGCTGGGGAACTCCCTACGGCGCTCCGGCCGGTGTCGCCGTCCGCGTCAAGAACGGCTGGCTCCAGCGGGCCACCAACGGCTGGCGTGTGCACAGCGTCGGCACGTTCACCGGCGGCGGGCACGACTACACGATCACCGTCCTCACGCACGGCAACAGCACGATGAACTACGGGATCGCGACGATCCAGGGCGTGGCGAAGGCCGTCCACGCGGATCTCAAGGCGTCCTGACCCGACCGGCACCCGGCCTCCCCGCGGCCGGGCTTCCCGGGCCCGCAGTACGGCAGTCGGGTCGCGGCGGCGTTCACGGCGCCGCGTCCGTGGCGCGGCGTTCTTCTCGTGGACACCCGCGCGTCCTACCGTGCCGTCCATGCGCCTGAGAACCGTACTCGCCACCCTCACCGCCGGCCTGGCGGCGGCCACCACGCTCACCGCCGCAGGGCCCGCCGCCGCCAACTCGCCCGCGAACCGCGCCTGTTCGCCCGCCGTGACCATCGACGGCTTCTCCGACTCCCTCGACAAGACGTCGTACGACGGGACCTTCACCGGCAACTTCTCCGCCCTCGCCCTCGACCCGGACGGCACGCTCGCCGCGCTCTCCGACCGGTCGGCCCTCTTCTCGCTGGACCGGCGAACTCTCCAGCCCCGCAAGGTCGTTCAGCTCGCGGACGAGAAGGGCGCCGCCCTCGACTCGGAGGGGCTGGTCATCGACCGGGACGGCACCCGGCTGATCACCTCCGAGACCGAGCCGTCGGTGCGCCGCTACGACCGGGACGGCCGCATCCTCGGCCGGCTCCCCGTCCCCGCCTCGCTCCAGGTCGCGCCGGCCGGGCGGGCC
This sequence comes from Streptomyces niveiscabiei, assembly GCF_001419795.1. Lineage (GTDB taxonomy): Bacteria > Actinomycetota > Actinomycetes > Streptomycetales > Streptomycetaceae > Streptomyces > Streptomyces niveiscabiei. The sequence continues at coordinate 6,972 of NZ_LIRL01000749.1, read as the reverse complement.
GTGTCCAACGGCACGTTCGAGGGCCTGAGTTGGGCGAACGGCGGCCGTACGCTGCTGGCGTCCATGGAGTACGCGCTGGCCGGGGATGCCGCCGGGACCGTCCGGTTCCAGACCTGGAAGCGGCACGGGAAGGGGTTCGCGCTCGGCGCGCAGTACGCCTACCGTGCGGACGCCGGGCTCGGCGTCCCCGAGGTGCAGGCGCTGCCCGGCGGCCAACTCCTCGTCCTGGAGCGGGGGTTCACCGCGGGCGTCGGCAACACGGTCCGCCTCTACCTCGCCGACCCGCGCCGCGCGACGGACACGCGGGACGTCGAGTACCTCACCGATCAGCCCGAGGCGCGGGTCATCCGCAAGACGCTCCTCGCCGACATCGCCGACTGCCCGAGCCTCGGCGCCACCGCGAAGCAGCCCCAGCCCAACCCCCTGCTCGACAACATCGAGGGCATGACGGTCACCGGCCGCTCCGGCGACCGGCTGCGGGTGACTCTGGTCAGCGACGACAACCAGAACGCCGTACAGACGACCCGCTTCTACTTCCTGCGGGTACGGACGCACTGACCCGCGTCCCTCTCTGGGGCTACTGGTAGTGGGCGGTGACCCACTGTGTGTACGCCAGCACGCTGCCTCCGTCACCCAGTGCTACCCCAGGACTACGGAGCCGGCCTCCGTGTGGTCCCGGCACCCACCCGGACTGTTGCGGAGGGATGAAATCCGGTTCTGTCCGTGTTGGTGCCTTCCGGGTAAGCATCGGTTCTACAGGAGGGCACCGCGTGGCAGCGCAACGGGGATGGGCACGACGGCTGGCGGGGTACGCCTGGCGGTATCCGAAGGACACGGTCCTGGCCCTCGGCTCCTCCCTCGGGGGTATGGCGGTCATGGCCGTCGTCCCTCTGATCACGAAGGTGATCATCGACGACGTCATCGGTGACCGCTCCCGCGCGATGGCCCCCTGGGCGGGCGCCCTCATCGGAGCAGCTCTCGTGGTGTACGTGATGACGTACATCCGCAGGTACTACGGGGGCCGCCTCGCCCTCGACGTGCAGCACGACCTGCGCACCGAGATGTACGGGACGATCACCAGGCTGGACGGCCGCCGCCAGGACGAGCTGTCCACCGGGCAGGTCGTCGGCCGCGCCACCAGCGACCTCCAGCTCATCCAAGGTCTCCTCTTCATGCTGCCGATGACGATCGGCAACATCGCCCTGTTCGTGATCTCCCTCGTCGTCATGGCCTGGCTGTCGATCCCGCTCACCCTCGTAGCTCTCGCGGTGGGCCCCGCGCTGATCTGGATAGCCAACCTGAGTCGTAACCGGCTACACCCGGCGACCTGGTACGCGCAGGCGCAGGCCGCCGCCGTCGCCGGAGTCGTCGACGGCGCCGTGAGCGGCGTACGCGTGGTGAAGGGGTTTGGGCAGGAGGACCAGGAGACCGGGAAGCTCCGCGAGGTCGGCCGCCGCCTGTTCGCCGGGCGGCTGCGCACGATCCGCCTCAACTCCCTCTACACGCCCGCCCTCCAGTCCGTCCCCGCGCTCGGCCAGGTCGCGATGCTGGCCCTCGGCGGCTGGCTCGCCGTACGCGGCAGCATCACCCTCGGCACGTTCGTCGCGTTCTCCACCTACCTCGCCCAACTCGTGGGCCCCGTCAAGATGCTGGCGCTGGTCCTCACCGTCGGCCAGCAGGCCCGCGCGGGCACCGAACGCGTCCTCGAACTCATCGACACCGAACCGACGATGACCGAGGGCACCAAGCAACTCCCCGCCGACGCCCCGGCCACCGTCGAGTTCGACGACGTCTCCTTCGGCTACGACGACGACCGCCCCGTCCTGTCCGGCCTCAGCTTCGAGATCCACCCCGGTGAGACCCTCGCCGTCGTCGGCGCCTCCGGCTCCGGCAAGTCCACCCTGTCGCTGCTGATGCCCCGGTTCTACGACGTCACCCACGGCGCCGTCCTGATCGGCGGCCACGACGTCCGCGAGCTGACGTACGACTCCCTGCGTACCGCCATAGGACTAGTACCCGAGGACTCCTTCCTCTTCTCCGAGACCGTCCGCTACAACATCGCCTACGGCCGCCCCGACGCCACCGACGCCGAGATCGAGGCCGCCGCCCGCGCCGCCCAGGCCCACGACTTCATCACCGAGCTACCTCTCGGGTACGACACGAAGGTCGGCGAGCACGGCCTCACCCTCTCCGGCGGCCAGCGCCAGCGCGTCGCCCTCGCCCGCGCCATCCTCACCGACCCCCGCCTCCTCATCCTCGACGACGCCACCTCGGCCGTGGACGCCCGCGTCGAGCACGAGATCCACGAGGCCCTCAAGGAGGTCATGCGCGGCCGGACGACCCTGCTGATCGCGCACCGCCGCTCGACCCTCAACCTCGCCGACCGCATCGCCGTCCTGGACGCCGGACGCCTCGCCGACATCGGCACCCACGCCGAGCTGGAACGCCGATCCCCGCTCTACCGGCGCCTGTTGACCGACCCCGACGGCCTCGGCGGCGTCAGCCCCGGCCACGCCACGCCCGTCCAGCCCGCCGAGGACACGACCGTACGCGACGAGCTGGACGCCGAGTTCGACGCCGAGCGCGGGATCACCCCGAGGCTCTGGGCGGGGGAGCGCCCGGCCCGCGACACGGCCCTGACCGGCACCCCCTCGACCCCCGAACTCCTCGCCCAGGTCGAGGCGTTGCCCCCGGCGACCGACACTCCCGGCATCGACGAGGCGCGCGCGGTCACCCCCGAGGAGTCGTACGGGCTGCGGCGGCTGCTGCGCGGATTCCGTACGCCGCTGCTGATCAGCCTCGGCCTCGTCGCCGTCGACGCGGGCGTCGGGCTCCTGCTGCCCGTCCTCATCCGGCACGGCATCGACAGCGGCGTCACCGAGGCCGCCCTCGGCGCGGTGTGGGCGGCCTCGCTGCTCGCCCTCCTCGCCGTCCTCGTGCAGTGGGCCGCGCAGATCGGCGAGACCCGGATGACCGGCCGGACCGGTGAACGCGTCCTCTACACGCTGCGCCTGAAGATCTTCGCCCAGCTCCAGCGGCTCGGACTCGACTACTACGAACGGGAGTTGACCGGCCGGATCATGACCCGGATGACCACGGACGTCGACGCGCTGTCGACGTTCCTCCAGACCGGGCTCGTCACCGCGTTCGTCTCCGTCGTCACCTTCTTCGGGATCATGGTCGCCCTCGTCGTCATCGACGTACAGCTCGCGCTGGTCGTCTTCGCGACGCTTCCCCCTCTGGTACTAGCGACGTACTACTTCCGGCGTGCGAGCGTGCGCGCCTACGAGCTGGCCCGCGAGCGGATCTCCACCGTCAACGCCGACCTCCAGGAAGCCGTGGCCGGGCTCCGGATCGTCCAGGCCTTCGGGCGTGAGCGCGACGGCGGCGTACGGTTCGCGGCGGGCTCCTCCTCGTACCGCGAGGCCCGGGTGCACGGGCAGTGGCTCATCTCGGTCTACTTCCCGTTCGTGCAGTTCCTGTCGTCCGTCGCCGCCGCTGCCGTCCTCATCGCGGGCGCGGGCCGGGTCGAGGCCGCCACCCTGACGACCGGCGCACTGGTCGCCTACCTGCTGTACATCGACCTGTTCTTCGCCCCCGTGCAGCAGCTCTCGCAGGTCTTCGACGGCTACCAGCAGGCGTCCGTATCGCTGGGCCGCATCCAGGAACTGCTCCAGGAACCCACGTCCACGAAGTCCGCCGACGAACCCCTCGACGTGCTCTCCCTGCGCGGCGACATCACCTTCGAGGACGTCCACTTCGCCTACACCGACGACGAAGAGGCCCTGGGCGGCGTCTCGTTGACGATCCCGGCCGGCCAGACCGTCGCGTTCGTCGGCGAGACCGGCGCCGGGAAGTCGACCCTCGTCAAGCTCGTCGCCCGGTTCTACGACCCCACCTCCGGGCGGGTCCTCGCCGACGGCACCGACCTGCGCGACCTCGACCTCACGTCGTACCGCCACCACCTCGGAGTCGTACCCCAGGAGGCTTACCTCTTCCAGGGGACGATCCGCGACGCCATCGCGTACGGCCGGCCCGACGCGACCGACGCCGAGGTCGAGGCGGCGGCGCGGGCCGTCGGCGCGCACGAGATGATCGCGACCCTGGAGAACGGCTACCTGCACGAGGTCGCCGAACGCGGACGCAACCTCTCCGCCGGGCAACGGCAGTTGATCGCGCTGGCCCGCGCCGAACTCGTCGACCCGGACATCCTGCTCCTCGACGAGGCGACGGCCGCCCTCGACCTGGCGACGGAAGCGCAGGTCAACCAGGCCACGCAGCGGCTCGCCGGACGGCGTACCACCCTCGTCGTCGCCCACCGGCTGACGACCGCCGCGCGCGCCGACCGGGTCGTCGTCATGGCCGACGGCCGGGTCGCGGAGGACGGCACCCACGACGAACTGCTCGCGCGGGGCGGACGGTACGCCGCGCTGTGGCGGACGTTCATCGGGGAGCCCGTGGACGCTGTGTCCTCGTGACGGTCGTGCAACCGTACGACATACGTTGTGCGTCCGTACAACAGTACGGATGCGGACTACGTGTGCGGGTGGGGGCCATGGAGAATCGCGGGACGGGGAAACGTGGGACGAGACGGTGGCTGGCGCTGGTGACGGCCGGACTGGCCACGTCCGGGGTGCTCGGCCTCGCGACCCCGGCCGTCGCGGAGGCAGCGCCGCCCAACAAGGCGTCGGTTCCCATGAGTTGCGCCGGACGCGCGGTCCGCACCTTCCCCTTCGCCACCGGCATCGTCGTCGTCTACAAGCGCCCCGGATACGTCTGCGCCGTCACCCTCGCCAAGAGGCCCGGCGGGCGGCAGGACATCTCCGTCACCGTCCAGGCGCGCGGCAACGTCCCCGTGAAGCGCGGCTGGAAGCACGCCTGGACCTCCCCGGCCGTCACGGTCCACGCGGGGCACCGGTGCGTGCGCGTGGAGGGCCGAGTGGGGCGCGGGGAGGTCAAGTCGGGGTGGATCCTGTGCTGACGGTTCTTTCCGGCGGCCGGTGCGAGCGTGCGCATGATGTCCCTCTGGGGGAGTAGCGCGGGACTACCTGAGCGGTAGCTCCGCGAGGGTGGCCGATCGCGGGTGCGGGCCGGATGGACCCCCGTACCTTCCGGCCCGCACCACCGAGAATGCTGGCCAACTTGGCCCCCGGCCAGCGAAACCCGCCCCTCCGGGACACCGTGGGACGTCCCACCCGCTGACCTGCGCTGACAGGGACGGCGACGAGGCGCCGGTGGGACGCGGTACCCCCGCCGGGCGCGGCCGAAAGGCGACCGGTGCGGCGTCCCGGCCGGAACCCGGAACCCCGCGCGGGGGTGTACTACAGAGTCGATGGATCCCTGACGCGTGCGGGGTGAGGCATGTCGCGCTGGCAGGAACTACCGGACTCCCTGGACCAGAGGGTCCGGCAACTCGTCGTCCAGTTACGGCGGTTGAAGGACCGCTCCGGGCTGAGCCTGGTCTCGCTCGCCGCCAAGACCGGGTACAGCCGCTCGTCGTGGGAGCGCTACCTCAACGGCAAGGCGCTCCCGCCCCGGCAGGCGGTGGAGGAACTCGCGCGGGTTGTCGGCACGGAACCGACCCGGCTGCTCGTTCTGCACGAGGTGGCGGTCGACGCGTGGCAGGCGGGCGAACAGGGCACGCCCGACGCCGAGTCGAACCCGACCGGGGCCACTGGCACCGGCCCTGCCGACCCCACAGCCACCTCCGGTCCCCTCGGCTCGGCCGGCGTCCCCCGCCCCCACGCCCTCGCCGCAGTCGTGATCGCGGCCCTCCTCGGCATCGGCGCAGGACTGCTGATCGCGCTCCCCTGGTACGGGGACGGCGACGCCGGCAACGGCAAGGCCCAGGCCGTCACCGGCACCCGCCTCAGCCCGAGCCCCTCAACCACCCAGGGCGGACCGGGGCGTTACCTCTTCCAGGTCGGCAAGACCTACCCCTGCGAGGTGCGCCACCGCGAGGCGGTCGGCCTCGGCGCCGGGTACAGCACGACCCGTACCGCCGTCCTCGCCGGACCCGGCTGGGACGTCGTCGAGGCCCAATGCCTGCTGCGCCGCCACAAGTTGAACCCCGGCCCGGTCGACGGCGTCTACGGACAGCAGACCATCGCGGCCGTCGTACGGCTCCAGCAGGGCGCCGGGCTGCCCGCTGACGGCGTCGTCGGGCCCCACACCTGGCAGGTGCTGCGCGGATGACCGGTACGGCGCCGGAGTGCGCGGCCCTCGCCGCGGGGCTGCGTGCCGTGCGGGACCGAACGGGCCTCAGCCTGGCGGGACTTGCCCAGCGGACGCCGTACAGCAAGTCGTCCTGGGAGCGCTATCTCAACGGCAAGAAACCGGCACCCCGGCAGGCCGTCGAGGCGCTCTGCGCACTCGCCGGGGAACCTCCCGCGCGACTCCTCGCGCTGTGGGAACTCGCGGACGCCGAGTGGAGCGGACGCGGGCGCGGCGGCCCCGGACCCGGCTCCGCCGACTCCGGCAGGCCCGTCGAACTCCCGCCCAGGTCAACGCCGTTGAAGCGCCGCTACCTGCTCCCCGCCTGCGCCGCGCTCGCCGCCGTCGCCATCGCCGCGCTCTCCGTTCGCGGCTCAGGCCCCGAGCACGACACGGTGGCCACACCCGTGCTCGACCCCACCCCTGGCTGCCACGGCCGGAGTTGCGACGGCCAGGACCCCGACGCGATGTCCTGCGGACTGCCCGGCCGCGTCGACTCCCTCGGCCCTCAGCGCCGGACGCGCACCGGGGCGAGCGTCGAACTGCGCTACAGCACGGTGTGCGAGGCCGCGTGGGGGCGGATCTGGCACGCGCGGGTCGGGGACACGGTGGAGATCTCGGCGCCGGGGGCGCGGGCGCGGCAGGCCCTGGTCAGGAACGTCGCCGACACCACCGTCTACCGCTACACCGCGATGATCGGCGACCCCGAACGGGCGGAGTTGCGGGTGTGCTTCGTGCCGGGGACGGGGACGGGGACGG
>NZ_LIRL01000748.1 GCF_001419795.1 Streptomyces niveiscabiei | reverse complement strand
GGGTTGTGGGTTGGGGCGCGGGCTGGGCCGGGGGAGTTTTGTGAACCATGTGATGCAGGGTGGCCGGATGCGCTTCACTTTTCAGGCATATCGCGGCTACGTAGAGCGACTGTCCAATGGCTGTCCAATCGTGTCGAGGAGGTCGGGACGGTGCTCGGGGTAGAGGCGGCACGTACAGAGTCGTACGACCGAGGGGTATGGATGAGCGGTGACGGTGAGGCGGCGCGGCCGACGACCGAGGCGGATGAGGCGGGGTGGGAGGTCGACCCGGACGACGAGTGGGGTTTGGCCGTACTCGTCAGCGTGGGACGTCAGTTGAGGCTGCGCCGCGAGGCGAAAAGGATGCGGGTCCCGGAGTTCGCGAAGGCGATCGGGTACAGCGACGACATGGTGTACAAGATCGAGGCGGGGGCGCGGATTCCGAAGCAGGTGTATCTGGACAGGGCTGACAGGGTTCTGGACGCGGGCGGGCTGGTCTCCGCGATGTGGGAGGACGTGGAGAAGGTCCGGTACCCCAAGAAGGTGCGGGATCTGGCGAGGATGGAGGCGAAGGTGGAGCACCTGCTGTCGTACGGCAGCCATGCTCTCCACGGACTGCTCCAGACCGCCGACTACGCAAGGGCTCTGCTGAAGACGAGGCATTCCCAACTGTCGGACGACGAACTGGAGAAGGCGCTGGCTGGCCGTATGGCCCGCAAGGCGATCTTCGAGCGCACACCAGCTCCACAACTCAGTTTCATCCTGGAGGAGATGGCGCTGAGGCGACCTATCGGGGGCATGATGGTCTGGCGTAGTCAGCTCGAACACCTCTTGGAGGTGGGAGAGTTGCGCAACGTCGGAATTCAGGTGATGCCGATCGATCGCTGGGACCATCCTGGGACGGGAGGGCGCATCCAGGTGCTGAAGTTCGATGACGGTACGGCAGTTGGCCGGATGGACGACGAGTTCTATGGTCGTCCGACCGATGATCCCAAGCACCTCATGGTCCTTGAGATGCGCTATGGCATCATCCGAGGTGAGGCTCGGACCGTACGGGAGTCGCGGGTCTTCATTGAACGACTGCTGGGAGAAACATGATCCGCAAGTCCACTGCCGGTGACTCCTCCGAGCTGGCGTGGTTCAAGAGCAGCTACAGCGACAGCAACAACCCGGACGACTGCGTCGAGGTAGCGCTCACCTGGTTTAAGAGCAGCTACAGCGACACCAGTAACCCGAACGACTGCGTAGAGGTCGCCAACACCCCCAGCACCATCCACATCCGCGACTCCAAGTACTCCGACTCCAGCCCCCGCCTCGCCGTAGCCCCCGCCACTTGGACCGGCTTCCTCACCTACGCCGCCCGCTGAACGCCGTCGCCGCCGGTCACGCAACCGGCAGCGCGGTCTGTCGTGGCGGTGGCGGCAGCTGCATGATCCTCAAGACGTCGTTGCACCCGAAGATCCGTCCGTAGTTCCCCTCGGATCGCTGCGTGAGGATGCCCAACTCGGCGAGTTTCGCCACGGCTTGATTGGCGGCCTGGTACGTCACCCCGTACCGCTCGGCCGCATCCCTCACCGTCAGCATGGGGTAACCGATCAGGTCCTCGGCGATCTGGAGCGAAACCCCCTTGGCTCGCAGTGCGCGGAGCTGGTCCATGAACCGCTGCTTGATCTCGATCAGGCCGTCGACCTGGCGCATCGCTTCGTACGCCTGCGCCTCCACGGCCTGGCAGAAGAACGTGACCCAGGGGTTGTAGTCCCCGGTGACGCTGACGTCGAGCAGGTGGTCCTGGTAGGCCCGGCGGCGTACTTCGAGCCACGGCGACAAGTTGAGGATGGGGAACCGGAGTTCGCCCGCCGCCATGAGCTGGAGGATGACCACGAGGCGACCGAGCCGGCCGTTTCCGTCGTTGAAGGGGTGAAGGGTCTCGAACTGGTAGTGCCCAAGAGCCATCTTCACGAGGATGTGCATCTCCTGGGCACCGTTGATCCATCCCTCCCACATGAGCAGACCGTCGCGGAGTCGATGATCAGGCGGTACGGGGACGAAGCGCGCGTCTTCCACATTGGCGCTGTTGAGTCCGATGAACACCTGTGTCGTCCTCACCTGCCCGGCGTCGCGCGTCTCGCTGGGGGTTCCTCGGACCAGGATTCCTTGGAGATGCTGGAGGAGCGCGAGGGTGATCGGGCGCTCATGTACCCAGGCGATGGCTTCCTCCGCCGCGTGGACATAGTTGAGCACTTCGGCGACCGACGCGGACAGCTGGGCCTGGTCCTTGAAGTCGGCTTCGAGGACGTCGGTGAATGCGGCGTACGTACCTTCCAGGGCGGAGGTGCTCACCGCCTCGCGCCGGATGGAGGGCCGGACCAGGAGTCGGGGGTTGGGCAGTTGCCGAGCCGCTTGGTCGGCCCTCGCCACGGCAGCGGCGGCCTTCGCGACTGCCAGATGGGTCGGTCCGGTGAGTTCGACGTCGTTCGGCAGGTTGTCCGGGACGTAGGCATCGGCGTGATACTCGCGGCCGGCGCGGGGGTCGTAACCAGTGATCGGCACCAAGGTGCCGATCGGTGATCGTCCCAGGAGGTCAGCATCCACAATGTCAAGGATACTCGGGCAACCTTGAATTTGGTCGCGAGGATTTCAAGGGTGCCGAGCCATGGACGAGGCCGGTCATGGACCATTTGAGCTGGCAGTTTAACCAAATCGGCGCTACTCCCTGGCGCTGTGTGACCTTGAAGTCTGCTGTGCCAAATTCAAGGTACGAAGCACTCGCCCCCTCCGGAGTGCTGTGACTCCAGGCGTGGCGCTCACGTGATACCGAAGTACACCCCCGTAAGACCTGAGCGGTACGGTCTCCTCACGCCGATGAGGAGAGTGAACGTGAGCAACTTCGTGCGGCCCGCGACGGAGGGTGCCGATCCCTTCGGTACCGCCCGGCTGCGACGCGGAGTCCTGGACGCCTGGGCGACCAGTCCCGCCCGCTTCCGGGAGGACGCGAACGCCGAGGAGGACCTCGTACTCGGGGGTTACCGCGATCGGCTGATCGTCGAGCTCGCCCAGAACGCCGCCGACGCCGCCGCCCGCGCGGGCGGCGGCGTCGGC
>NZ_LIRL01000747.1 GCF_001419795.1 Streptomyces niveiscabiei | reverse complement strand
CCATTGACGCACCCCCACCCACCCAATAACTTCCTCCGTCGAAGCGCTTCGACGTCACGCATCGAATCGATTCGACGAACACCCGCGTGACGCCGGCCAGGCCAGCCCGAAGACCCATCCGACTCCCTTGGAGAACCTGGATGTTGACGGCACGACGGCGGACACTGACGACAGCGGCGGCACTGAGTACGGCCCTCCTCCTCGCATCCTGCGGAGGCTCGGGAGACGGGGGCTCCGACGCGAACACCCTGCGCCTGTGGCACTACGAGGCCCCCAACAGCGCGATGGGCGTGGCGTGGACGGAGGCGATCAAGGAGTTCGAGGCCCGACACCCGGGCGTCAAGGTGAAGTTCGAGGAGAAGAGCTTCGAGCAGATCCAGAAGACGGCCCCGATGGTCCTCAACTCCTCGGACGCACCGGACCTGATGGAGTACAACAAGGGCAACGCGACGGCGGGCCTCCTGTCGAAACAGGGCCTGCTGACCGACCTCACCCCGGAGGTGACGAAGCGGGGCTGGGACAAACTGCTGGGCCCGGGCGTCCGCACGACCAGCCAGTACGACACCAACGGCGTGATGGGCTCCGGCAGTTGGTACGGCATCCCCAACTACGCCGAGTACACGATGATCTACCTCAACAAGGACCTCTTCAGGAAGTACGCCGTCCAGGAGCCGACAACGTTGGCGCAACTCACGGCGGCCCTGCGGAAGTTCAAGGAGAAGGGCGTCACCCCGCTGGCCAACTCGGGCGCGGAGTACCTCGCCCACCAGTACCTCTACCAGCTGGCCCTCTCGAAGGCGGACCGCTCCTGGGTCGACGCCTACGAGCTGTACAAGGGCAAGCCCGACTTCCACGACACGGCCTGGACGTACGCCGCCGAGACGTTCGCGGAGTGGGTCGACAAGGGCTACATAGCGAAGAGTTCGAGCGGCATGACGGCCGAGCAGGCGGGCGTCTCCTTCCTCCAGGGCAAGGCGCCGATCCTGTTCTCGGGGAGCTGGTGGTACGGCCGCTTCCAGTCGGAGGCGACATTCGACTGGGGCACGACCCTGTGGCCGGAGTCGAAACTCACGCTCGGCTCGGGCGGGAACCTCTGGGTCGTACCGAAGAGCGCGAAGAACAAGCAACTCGCCTACGACTTCATCGACATCACCCTGTCGAAGAAGATCCAGAACCTGCTCGGCAACAAGGGCGGCGTGCCCGTCGCGGCGGACGCGAACGCGATCACCGACCCCAAGTCGAAGCAACTCATCACGGACTTCAACGCGTTGACCGCCCGTGACGGCCTCGCCTTCTACCCCGACTGGCCGATCCCCGGCTTCTACGACGTCCTGGTCTCGGAGACGCAGAAGCTGATCACCGGCAGCGAGAAGCCCGAGGAGTACCTCGACGCGGTGAAGAAGGCGTACGACAAGGGTGTCCCGTCCTCATGACGGCTCCGCGCCGCTCGGCGCCGTACGCGCTCTTCCTGGTCCCCGGCGTCCTCGCGTTCCTCGCGGTCGTCATCGTGCCGTTCCTGATGAACACCGGTGTGAGCTTCACGAGTTGGCAGGGCGTCGGCACCCCGGAGTGGGCCGGTCTCGCCAACTACCGGGAGCTGCTGGACGATTCGGCGTTCTGGGAGTCGTTCCGGCACAGCCTGTTCATGGTCGTGGCGATGGCGGCGCTGCCCACGGCCGTCGGACTCGTCCTGGCCGCCGCCCTGTTCGACTACGTCGGCAAGCACTTCGGCAGCAGGGTCACGACGGTTCTGCGGGCCTGCTTCTACCTGCCGCAGGTACTGCCGATCGCGGTCGCCGGCATCGTGTGGAGCTGGATCCTCGCCCCGGACAACGGCTCGCTCAACGAACTCCTGTCGGCCATCGGCCTGTCGAGCTGGCGGCAGGACTGGCTGGGCGACCCGGACTTCGCCCTCTACAGCGTCATGGGCGTCATGGTCTGGGTCCAACTCGGCTTCCCGCTCGTGGTGTTCATGGCCGGACTCGAACGCGTCGACCCCCAGCTGCACGAGGCGGCCGAGTTGGACGGCGCGGGCTGGTGGCGCCGCTTCTGGCACATCACGCTGCCGCAGATCCGCCCCGAGATCTCCGTGGTGCTGACCTGGTGCACGATCGCCGCGCTCAAGGTGTTCGGCGCGGTGTACGTCCTGACGAAGGGCGGGCCCGGCGGGGCGACGGACGTGCCGTCGTACTTCTCGTTCACCACGTTCTTCGAGAAGACGCAGGTCGGGTACGGGGCGGCGATCTCGACGGTGCTGACCGTACTGATCCTCGCGCTGTCGCTGATCGCGCTGAGACTCCAGAACAGGCAGGAGGAGGAGCCGAGTTGAAAGCCCTGAAGCGTTATCCCGTTCTCCTCGCCCTCTGCCTCGCCGCCCTCTTCATGATCACCCCGTTCCTGATCGTCACCCTCAACGCCGTCAAGTCCCCTGCGGAGTACGCCCAGAACGGCCCCCTCAGTCTCCCGGACGGCCTCTACCTCGACGGCCTCAAGAGCTTCTGGACCCGCGTCGACTACACGCAGAAACTCGTCAACTCCGCGTTGATCAGCGGCTCGGTGGCGATCCTGGCGACCCTGCTGTCCCTCCTCAACGCGTACGCGATCGGCATCGGCCGCATCAAGGGCCGCCCCTGGATCCTCGCCTTCTTCGTCCTGGCGAACGTCGTCCCGCAGGAGGCCCTGGTCTACCCCGTGTACTACCTGAGCAAGCAACTCGGCCTGTACGACACGAGGTTGAGCGTCATCATCGTGTTCACGGTGATCCAGGCGGCGTTCGGCACGTACCTGCTGTCGGCCGTCCTCGGCAGGTTCCCGCGCGAGGTGGTCGAGGCGGCGCACGTGGACGGCGCGAACAAGTGGCAGGTGCTGTGGCGGATCGTCGTACCGATGAGCCGTCCCACCCTCGGTGTCCTGCTCGTCTTCTTCTTCGTGTGGACGTGGAACGAGTTCCTGCTGCCGCTGGTGATGCTGATCTCGAACGACAACCAGACGGTGTCGGTCGCGCTCGGCGTCCTCCAGGGCCAGCGCCTGATGGACGCCACGATGACCAACGCGGCCGCTCTGCTGGGCGTGTTGCCGGCGCTCGTCTTCTTCCTCGTCTTCCAGCGCACGCTCACCCGCGGTATCGCCGTGGGCGCCGTCAAGTAAGGAACGCCCGGCCGAGACCACCCATCCCGCCAAGTAAGGACCCTCCACGTGAAGTTCACCGATGGTTACTGGCTGCTGCGCGACGGCATCACCGCGGCCCACCCCGCCGAGGTGCTCGACGTCGCCGCGGCGGACGGCACGCTGGAGATCCACGCGCCGACCCAGCCCATCCGCCACCGCGGCGACCTGCTGAAGGGACCGGTCGTGACGATCAGCGCGCACACCCCGATGCCCGACGTCATCGGCGTCACCTTCGCCCACTTCCGGGGCGACCGTCCGCCCTCACCCCGATTCGACCTGACGGCAGAGGAGTTCACCCCGCAGCTGTCCTACGAAGCCGACCACGCGACCCTCACCTCGGGCGAGCTGTCCCTGAAGGTCACCCGCACCGGACCCTGGCACCTCGACTTCCGCGCCCACGGCCGCTCGCTCACCTCCAGCGGCCCCAAGGGCATGGGCATCATGCGCGACGCCCGCACCGACGCCCACTACCTGCGCGAGCAACTCGCCCTGGGCGTAGGGGCGTCGGTGTACGGACTCGGCGAGCGGTTCGGCCCGGTCGTCAAGAACGGCCAGGTGGTGGACATCTGGAACGCCGACGGCGGCACGGCCACCGAACAGGCGTACAAGAACATGCCGTTCTACCTCACCGACGCCGGGTACGGCGTCTTCGTCGACCACCCGGGCAAGGTGTCCTTCGAGGTCGGCTCCGAGGCGGTCTCCCGGGTCCAGTTCAGCGTCGAGGCCCAGGAGTTGACGTACTACGTCATCTACGGCCCCACCCCGAAGGACATCCTGCGCAAGTACACGGCCCTCACCGGCCGGCCCGCGCTCCCGCCGGCCTGGTCGTTCGGGCTGTGGCTGTCGACGTCGTTCACCACCTCGTACGACGAGGAGACGGTCACCTCGTTCATCGAGGGCATGCGGGCGCGTGAACTCCCGTTGTCCGTCTTCCACTTCGACTGCTTCTGGATGCGCGAGCTGAACTGGTGCGACTTCGAGTGGGACCCGCGCGTCTTCCCCGACCCGGAGGGCATGCTGGCCCGGCTGAAGGCGAAGGGGCTGCGCGTCTGCGTGTGGATCAACCCCTACATCGCCCAGCGCTCCCCGCTGTTCGCGGAGGGCAAGGAGCTGGGGCACCTCCTGAAGCGGCCGGACGGCAGCGTCTGGCAGTGGGATCTGTGGCAACCCGGTATGGCCCTGGTCGACTTCACCGATCCGGCGGCCCGCGACTGGTACGCGTCGAAGTTGGAGAAGCTCCTCGACCAGGGCGTCGACTGCTTCAAGACCGACTTCGGCGAGCGCGTTCCGACGGACGTGGCCTGGTCCGACGGCTCCGACCCGGAGCGCATGCACAACTACTACTCGTACCTCTACAACCGCACCGTCTTCGACGTCCTGCGCAAGCACCGCGGCGAGGGCGAGGCGGTCGTCTTCGCCCGCTCGGCCACAACCGGCAGCCAGAAGTACCCCGTTCACTGGGGCGGCGACTGCGAGTCGACGTACGAGGCGATGGCCGAGTCGCTGCGCGGCGGCCTGTCGCTGGGCCTGTCCGGGTTCGGCTACTGGAGCCACGACATCGGCGGCTTCGAGGGCACCCCGACCCCGGCCCTGTTCAAACGCTGGCTGGCCTTCGGCCTGTTGTCCTCGCACAGCCGCCTGCACGGCAGCTCCTCGTACCGCGTGCCGTGGCTCTTCGACGACGAATCCGTCGACGTCCTGCGGCTGTTCACGCGGCTGAAGCTGCGGCTCATGCCGTACCTGTACGAGGCGGCGCGCACCGCGCACGAGGAAGGGGTGCCGGTGATGCGCGCGATGGTCCTGGAGTTCCCGGACGACCCCGGCTGCGCGCATCTGGAGCGCCAGTACATGCTGGGCGGCGACCTGTTGGTGGCGCCGGTCTTCAACGACCAAGGAGACGTGCGGTATTACGTCCCCGAGGGCGACTGGACCGACTTCTTCACCGGCCGCGTCGTCACCGGCCCGCGCTGGGTGCGCGAGACGCACGGGTTCCTGAGCATCCCGCTGCTGGTGCGGCCCGGCGCGGTGATCCCGGTGGGCGCGCACGCCGACCGGCCCGACTACCCGTACGCCGACGGGGTCACCCTGCGGACGTACGGGCTGGAGCGGGGCGCACAGGTCACCGTGCGCGCGGGGGAGGTGAGTTTCACCGTCGTACGGGAAGGGAACACGCTGCGGGCGTCCGCCAGTGATCCGGCGGCGCCGTGGGCGCTCGCCGCCGGGGACCGGGTGGCGCGGGCGGAGGCCGGATGCGGCTTCCTGACGGTGGAGTTGGGCTGATGGTCAAGATCACCGATGTGGCGCGGCTCGCCGGGGTCTCCCCGAGCACCGTGTCGTACGCGCTGAGCGGCAAGCGGCCGATCTCCGAGGAGACCCGGCGCCGGGTGCAGGACGCCGTCCGCGACCTCGGCTACCGGCCGCACGCCGGTGCCCGCGCGCTGGCCAGCAGCCGGTCCAAGGTGCTCGCCCTCGTCGTCCCCCTGCGCGCCGGCATGCACGTCCCCGTCGTCATGCAGTTCGTGGGGTCGGTGGTGACGGCCGCGCGGCGCTACGACCACGACGTGCTGCTCCTGACACGGGAGGAGGGCGAGGAGGGGTTGCGGCGCGTCGCGGAGACGGCGCAGGTGGACGCGCTGATCCTGATGGACGTACAACTCCACGACCCCCGGCTGTCGTTGCTGCGTTCGCTGGAGCGGCCGACGGTGATGATCGGGTTCCCGCTCAGCCCGCAGGGGCTCACCTGTATCGACCTGGACTTCCGGGCGGCGGGCGAGGTGTGCGTCGAGCATCTCGCCCGGCTCGGGCACCGGGCCGTCGCGCTGGTGGGGTCGCCGCCGGAGGTGTACGTCCGGCAGACCGCGTTCGCGCAGCGTGTCGTCCAAGGGTTCACCGCAGCCGCCGACCGGGCCGGGCTCCAGTCCGCCGTGCACCCCTGCGAGGCGAGCCCCGCCGCGGCCCGCCGGGTCGCCGAGCAACTGCTGCGGGAGCAGCCGGCGTTGACCGGGGTCGTCGTCCACAACGAGGCGGTGCTCGAACCCCTCATCGGCGCGTTCCACCAGCTCGGGCTGAGCGTTCCCGGCG
Source organism: Streptomyces niveiscabiei (assembly GCF_001419795.1). Taxonomy (GTDB): domain Bacteria; phylum Actinomycetota; class Actinomycetes; order Streptomycetales; family Streptomycetaceae; genus Streptomyces; species Streptomyces niveiscabiei. Next base: position 13,802 of record NZ_LIRL01000747.1, on the reverse strand, counting down.
ATCTCTCGGTCACCGCGATCTGCCCCGCCGACCTCGCCGAGCACCTCCAGGTCACCTCCGTCGCGCTGCCGTCCGGGCAGGTCGGTACGCGGGCCGTGGAGCTGCTGATGGAGAAGCTCGCGGGAGAGCCGGTGTCGGAGACGACGCTGCTGCCCGCGGCGCTCACGCCGAGGGCGAGTACGGCACCTCGGCACGCATAGGAAAAGCCGGAGGCCCCGGCGCTCGAAAGCGACGGGGCCTCTGGCCACATGGGATGTGGAGATGGCGGGAATCGAACCCGCGTCCAACGGTGCGGAATCAGGGCTTCTCCGTGTGCAGTTCGCTGTGATTTTCTCGGCCCCGGTGATCACGCGAACAAGTCGCCGACGGGCCCAGTCACTGTTTGATTTCCCATCCAACCCCGTGACCGGGTTGGATGGTTTAGTCCCCTAGATTATGCCAGGGTCCGGGTCGGGAACACTCCCGGGCTGACACCCGTTAAGGGTCTTCGCTCACTGCTTATTAGGCAGCGAGGGCGAAGACGCGGGAATCGCTCTTGGTGTTGGCGATTATTGGTTGCGACATATGGTTTACGAGATCATTGCCGCTTCCTCGACACGCTTCCCCTGCTTCGACAACCGCTGTCGAAACCGATCATCCCCATGTTGATTTTTCAAAACCCCCGAGGGGGTGCTCACCGACCGGAGTCGGCGTTGACGCCATCGTACGTGACCAACGCGCACGGATGCCACCGTATTCCCGGTCGTCAGCCTTCCCGCTGGCGCCGCTTCGCCGCCGCGATCGCCCGGTCGGTTTCGCGCCGGTCCTGCTTCTCGCGCAGGGTCTGCCGCTTGTCGTACTCCTTCTTGCCGCGCGCGAGCGCGATCTCGGCCTTCGCGCGGCCGTCCTTGAAGTACAGGGCGAGCGGCACGATCGTGTGGCCGGTCTCCTCCGCCTTGACCGCGAGCTTGTCGATCTCCTCGCGGTGCAGGAGCAGCTTGCGCTTGCGGCGCGCGGAGTGGTTGGTCCAGCTGCCCTGGTGGTACTCCGGGATGTGCGCGTTGTGCAGCCACGCCTCGCCCCCGTCGATCTGCACGAACCCGTCGGCCAGCGAGGTCCGCCCCTCGCGCAGCGACTTGACCTCGGTCCCCATGAGGACGAGGCCCGCCTCGTAGGTGTCGATGATCGCGTAGTCGTGCCGGGCCTTCTTGTTCTGCGCGACGATCTTCTTCTTCCCCCCCTTCTCGCCGTCCCGCGCCTTGCCGCCCCCGCCGCCCTGCTTGGGCTGGGACTCCTTCGGTACGTACATTCCCTTGCTCATAGTCCCGCCATTTTCGCACCAGCCCCGCCCCGAAGGGAAAGCCGTTTCCGCTACGGCGTCCGCCCCGACCCGCTCAGCACCCGCTCCGCCCGCTCCAGCACCCCGGCCTCCACCTCCAGGTCCGGTGCGATCCCCACCCCGTCCACCGCGTGCCCGGACGGCGTCCGGTAGTGCCCCACCGTCAGCTCCGCGACCGACCCGTCCGGCAGCCTCGTCGGCATCTGGACCGAGCCCTTCCCGAACGTGCGGCTGCCGACGACGACCGCGCGACCGCGGTCCTGGAGCGCCCCGGTCAGCAGCTCGGCCGCGCTCATCGTGCCGCCGTCGACCAGCGCGACCAGGGGTCTGGTGGTGTCACCCCCCGCGTCCGCGTGCAGGGCGTGCTCGGTGCCGTCCGTGTCGTACGTCGCGACCAGGCCGCCGTCGAGGAAGACCGAGGCGACGCCGACCGCCTCGGTGACCAGCCCGCCCGAGTTCCCCCGCAGATCCAGCACCACGCCTCCCGACACCTCTCGCACGGCGGCCCGTACCGCCTCGCCCACTCCCTTGGTGAACGCGGAGACTCGAACAAGAGTTCCCCCACCGGCGATCTTCCGCACGGTCACCGGTTCGGTGGAGAGCGTCGCGCGCCGTACCGTCTCGTCCCATGCGCGCGCGCCGCGCGACAGGCCCAGCCGGACGGCCGTACCCGCGGGCGCGTCGGTCGCGTCGCCGCGCAGCAGGGACAGGACGTCGGTGACCGGCAGCCCGTCCACGGCGCGCCCGTCGACGCTGGTGAGGCGGTCGCCCGCGCGGATGCCGGCCGCCTGCGCGGGCGAGCCCCCGCTGACCTTGCTGACGGCGATCGCGCCGTCGGACTCGCGGCGCGCCCACAGCCCGACGCCGGTGTACTCGCCGTCGAGGGACTGCTCGAACTCCTCGTACTCGCCCTGCGAGTAGACGGCCGCCCAGCGGTCCCCGCTACGGCTCACCGCGCGCTCGGCGGCCTCCGTGGGGGACTTGCCCGCGGCCATCGCGTCGGCCGCCGCCTGCGCCACCTGCCGTCGCGCGTCGGGGACGACGGACCGGGCCGCCCCCGTCTCCTCGCTCCCCTGCGGCAGCGATCCCGTCGCGGCCCCCGCCACCAGCACGCTCGCGAACACCAAGGTCAGGGCGGCCCCGCGGCCGAAGCGGCGGGGCTGCGAGAACAGGTCGGGGCCTGACATGGCCGTGAGTCTAGGGGAAGCGAAAGGGCCGTACGGGCAGTTGTCCGTACGGCCCTCTTGGCATGTGTCACACCTTCAGGTACTTGCGCAACGCGAAGAAGGCGGCAAGGGCGGGCATCAGCAGGCTCGCCGCGAGGATCAGCGGAAGCTTCGTCAGCAGGGCGTCCCAGCCAATGAAGTTGATGAGGGTGAGCTTCTGCGACAGGGCCATGCCGTGGTCGATCGTGAAGTACCGGCCGAGCGTCAGACCGACGCACGCGAGCACCCCGCCGATGAACCCGGCGACCGCCGCCTCCGCGATGAACGGCGCCTGGATGTAGAACCCGGAGGCGCCGACGAGCCGCATGATCCCCGTCTCACGCCGACGGCTGAACGCCGACACCCGCACCGTGTTGACGATCAGCATCAATGCCACGACGAGCATCAACGCCATCACGCCGAGTGCCGCCCGGTTCAACAGGTTGAGCAGTTCGAAGAGGTTGTCCAGGATCCCCTTCTGGTCCTGTACGGACTGGACGCCGTCACGCCCGTTGAACGCGGTCGCGATGACCTGGTACTTCTCCGGGTCCTTCAGCTTGATCCGGTACGACTCCTGCATCTGGTCCGGCGTGAGGGACGCGGCCAGCGGCGAGTCGCCGAACTGCTCCTTGTAGTGCTTGTACGCCTCGTCCTGCGATTCGTACGTCACCGTCTGGACGACCGACATCTTCTCCAGGTCGGTCTTGATCTGCTGCTTCTGGTCTGCGGTCACCGCGCCCTTGGCGCAGTTGGGGTCGGACTCGGCGTCGCTCTTGTTGCAGAGGAAGATCGAGACGTTGACCTTGTCGTACCAGTAGCCCTTCATCGTGCTGACCTGGTCGCTCATCAGCAGCGAGCCGCCGAAGAGACCCAGCGAGAGGGCCACGGAGACGATGACCGCGAAGGTCATCGTCAGGTTGCGGCGGAGACCGACACCGATCTCCGAGAGGACGAACTGGGCGCGCATGGCGCTTCAAGCCTTTCCGTGGGACCTGGGGACGGTCAGTGCTGGTAGCCGTAGACGCCGCGGGCCTGGTCGCGGACGAGGCGGCCCTTCTCCAGCTCGATGACGCGCTTGCGCATCTGGTCGACGATGTTCTGGTCGTGCGTCGCCATGATGACCGTCGTACCCGTCCGGTTGATGCGGTCGAGCAGTTTCATGATGCCGACGGAGGTCTGCGGGTCGAGGTTGCCGGTCGGCTCGTCCGCGATCAGCAGCTTGGGGCGGTTGACGAACGCGCGCGCGATGGCGACGCGCTGCTGCTCACCGCCGGACAGCTCACCGGGACGCCGGTCCTCCTTGCCGCCGAGCCCGACCAGGTCGAGGACCTGGGGCACCGACTTGCGGATCTCGCCCTTCGACTTGCCGATGACCTCCTGCGCGAAGGCGACGTTCTCGGCGACCGTCTTGTTCGGCAGCAGGCGGAAGTCCTGGAAGACCGTCCCGAGCTGGCGGCGCATCTGCGGCACCTTCCAGTTGGACAGCCGGGCGAGGTCCTTGCCCAGGACGTGCACCTGGCCGTGGCTGCACCGCTCCTCGCGCAGGATCAGCCGCAGAAAGGTCGACTTCCCGGAGCCGGAGGAGCCGACGAGGAAGACGAACTCGCCCTTCTCCACCTCAAGGGACACCTCCCTGAGAGCGGGGTGGGTCTGCTTGGGGTAGACCTTGGAGACGTTGTCGAATCGGATCACGGTGCACCACGGGTCGCCGGGGGTAGATGAGCGTGACCATACGCGAAGCGGGTGAGGCGGCGCAGGCGGCCGTCACTGTTGGGTGTGGCTTGTGTGTATTTGCGCGCGGGCGGGGAAGGGGCGCCCGCCCTCGTCCCGGGCGATCCGGCGCGGGTCCCGGGGGAACCTGGCACAGTAGAAGAGCGGGAACGTATCCGTCTCCCGGAGCGTTGTGGAGAGCAGAACCGGTGCGAAGGAGGGCGAGCGCATGACGTACGACCGGCTGGTGTGCGCTAACTGCGCGGCGCCCGTGAGCGAGGGCCGGTGCCCGGTGTGCCGGGCGAACCGCCAGCGGCTTCAGCAGGAGAACTGGCTGGGCTCGCTGAGCCCCGCGGCGCTGGTCGCCGCGCTCGTCGTCCTCGTCGCGGCGGTGGCCCTGCTGGCCCACCAGACCGCGTAGCGGGCCCGCAAGCGCGCGAAGAGGCCCGGAGCATCAGCTCCGGGCCTCTCCTTCAGCTACGGGGCGTACGGCCGCCGGCTACGAGGCGTACGGCCGCCGGCTCAGGCAGCAGCGCCGCCACGGCCCTCGACGAGGCGCGGCAGGACGCGGAAGCCGACACCGCCGACGATCATCGTCGCGGCGCCGATGACCAGGAACATGGTCTGGCCCGCACCGGTCTCGGCGAGTTCCTCGTTGCCGCCCTGCGCGGTGGCCTCGGAGGAGCCGGTCGTGCCGGAACCCGAGGTCGCCGAGGTGTCGGTCAGCGCGGAGCTGCCCTCTTCCTGGGCGGAGGGGCCGCCGCTGCTGCCACCGGTGGACTCGGTGCTGGGTCCGCCGGAGGTGGAGCCGCCGGAGGTCGAGCCGCTGGTGCCGGTGGAGCCGCCGGTCGCGGTCGAGCCGCCCGTGGTGGTGGAACCGCCCGTGGAGGACGAACCACCGGTCGACGAGGTGGAGCCGCCCGTCGACGACGAGCCGCCCGTGGAGGACGAACCGCCGGTCGAGGACGAGCCGCCCGTGGAGGACGAGCCACCGGTCGTCGTGGTGGAGCCGCCCGTCGACGACGAGCCGCCCGAGGTGGACGAACCACCGGTCGAGGACGAACCGCCGCTGGAGGACGTGCCGCCGATCGAGATCAGGCCACCGGCCGTGGAGGACGAGCCACCGGTCGACGAGGTGGAGCCGCCGGTCGTGGTCGAGCCGCCCGTGGACGTGGTCTCGCCCGTGGTGCTGGACCCGCCCGTGGACGTCGTCTCACCGGTCGTGCTGGACCCGCCCGTCGAGGTGGTCTCGCCCGTGGTGCTGGAGCCACCCGTGGACGTCGTCTCACCCGTCGTACCGGACGACGTACCGCCGGTCGTCGGCGGGTCCGGGCAGATCCCGATGGGGCACTCCGGCGGCGGCGGGTCGCCCGGGTCGGCGGAGGCGATGCCGGCCACCGTCAGGGACGCGCCGGCGGCCATGATGGAGCCGGCGGCTATACGCGCGATACGGACGCGCGTCTTCTTGGTCATATGGCTGCTACCCCCAGTAGCTGTTCGTCAGGGAGGGGCAGCGTCGTCGAAGCGGTGATCGACGGGGGACGGCTGAGATGATCCACGCCCCCCGGTTCACATGCGCCTCGCAGACAACGCGTGCCAGATTGCACCCTCCCGATTTTTCCCAGCAGCGTCAAGGCCGTTGCGGGCGCAATGTCCAGCTGCGCACGCTATGCCGGGTGTCGGAATCTGTGAGTGTGACGTAAAACCCAGACACCAGGGCAGACAAAAGGCAATCGCCCCATTTCCAGGGGCGATTGCCTTGTCGACAAACCTACAGCTCTACTTCTCCTGCTGCTTGCGCCAGCGAATCCCGGCCTCCAGGAACCCGTCGATCTCGCCGTTGAACACGGCCTCGGGGTTGCCGACCTCGAACTCGGTCCGCAGGTCCTTGACCATCTGGTACGGGTGCAGGACGTACGAACGCATCTGGTTGCCCCAGGAGTTGCCGCCGTCCCCCTTGAGCGCGTCCATCTTGGCCTGCTCCTCCTGCCGGCGCCGTTCGAGGAGCTTCGCCTGGAGGACGTTCATCGCGGTCGCCTTGTTCTGGATCTGCGAGCGCTCGTTCTGGCAGGAGACGACGATGCCGGTGGGGATGTGGGTGAGCCGCACCGCGGAGTCCGTGGTGTTGACGCCCTGCCCGCCGGGGCCGGACGACCGGTAGACGTCGACCCGCAGCTCGGACTCGTCGATCTCGACGTGGTCGGTCTGCTCGACCACCGGCAGCACCTCGACACCCGCGAACGACGTCTGCCGCCGCCCCTGGTTGTCGAAGGGCGAGATCCGTACGAGCCGGTGGGTGCCCTGCTCGACGGAGAGCTGTCCGTACGCGTACGGCACGTGCACCGCGAACGTCGTCGACTTGATGCCGGCCTCTTCGGCGTACGACGTCTCGATCAGCTCGGTCTTGTAGCCCTTCTGCTCCGCCCACCGCAGGTACATCCGCTGGAGCTTCTCCGCGAAGTCGGCGGCGTCCACGCCACCGGCCTCCGCGCGGATGTTGACGAGCGCCTCGCGGGAGTCGTACTCGCCGCTGAGCAGCGTACGGACCTCCATCTCGTCCAGCGCCTTGCGGACGGCCGTGAGCTCGGACTCGGCCTCCGCGCGGGTGTCCGGGTCGTCCTCCTCGTCGGCCATCTCGAAGAGGACGGCGAGGTCGTCGATCCGACCGCGCAGCGTGTCCGCCTTCCTGACCTCGGCCTGGAGGTGGGACAGCTTGCTGGTGATCTTCTGCGCCTCGTCCGGGTTGTCCCACAGGGACGGCGCCGCCGCCTGCTCCTCGAGCACGGCGATGTCTGCCCTCAGTTTGTCGAGGTCCAGGACGGCCTCGATCGACTCCATGGTCGAGGAGAGGGACTTCAGCTCTTCGGATACATCGACGACTGCCACACCCCCAGCCTAACGGCAACGACTGACAACGCCGCCGCTGCCGCCGTGCGGAGGGGGTCAGGGGGAGGCGGGCGACGAGTTTCCCGTCTCCCGCGCGGGCGCCTCGCCGTCCGACGTCGCGAACCAGGCGCCCACGCCCACGGCCGCGGCGACGGCGACCCCGGTGACGCTGATGATCACCCTGCGCCTGCGCGTGGAGGCACGGTTGCGGGCCGAGCCGGGCCGGGGGGCGCCGGAGGCGCGCGGGACGCGGGCGGTGCCGTGCGCGCCCCCCGCGAGCTCGTCGGCGGCCGGCACCCTCATCGACGTATGGGTGTCCCGGTTGGAGTCCGGCTTGGCGCCCGGCACGAGCGGCACCGCGCCGCGGCGTACGGCTCTGCCGGGGGCGGCGGGGTCGGGCTCGGGCTCGTCGGCGGTCTCGTCGGCCTCCGTCTCGGGTTCGTCGACGTCCAGCGGCGGCATCCCCGCGAGGGACGGCAGCAGCTCGCGCAGGCGCGCGGCGAGTTCGGACGCGCGCAGGCGCGAGGCGGGTGCCTTGGCGAGGCACTGGACGAGGAGCTGCCACAGCTCGTCGGGGATGCCCGGCAGGGGCGCGACGGACTCGGTGACGTGCCGCCGCAGGACGGCTCCGGGGTGGCCGCCGCCGAAGGGCGTGAACCCGGCGAGCAGTTCGTAGAGGACCGTCGCGAGGGCGTAGATGTCGACCGACGCGCGCGGGGGGAGCCCTTCGACTATCTCGGGGGCCAGGTAGTCGGGTGTTCCGATGATCTTCGTGGCCTTGGTGCGCTTCGGGGTGTCGATCAGCTTCGCGACGCCGAAGTCCGTCAGGAGCGCCTGGTGGGACCCGCCGGGCCCGAGGGGCCCCTGCATGTCCAGGAGGACGTTCTCGGGCTTCACGTCGCGGTGTACGACCCCTGCGGCGTGCGCGGCGGCGAGGCCCTCGGCGACGTCCGCGACGATCGCGACGGCGGCCTCGGGGGCGAGCCGCCGGTCGCGGTCCAGGCGCGTGCGCAGGTCCGTGCCCCGGACGAGGTCCATGACGAGCGCGAGGTCGTTGCCGTCGACCACCAGGTCCCGCACGGAGACCACGTTCGGGTGGGAGAGCCCGAGCAGCGCCGTGCGCTCCTGGACGAACCGCCCGACGAGTTCCTCGTCCGAGGAGAGGTCCTCGCGCAGGAGCTTGATCGCGACGGGCCCTTCGGGTCCCTCGCCGAGCCACACCGTGCCGGCGCTGCCCCGCCCCAGGATCTGGTGGGCGGTGTACCGGCTGCCGATCTTCCGTGCCAAGACTGCTCCTACCGACGCGTGTTGCGGCTAAACGTACGCGTCCGAAGAGCCGACCTTCACAGCGGAGGCGGAAATCACCCGCCAGATGTCGACAAATTCCCAAACTCGTCGATCAGTTGCCCGACAGGTTGTCGAACCACCCGGTGACCGTGGAGAACCAGTCGGTGAGCTGGTCCCAGTAGCCCTTGCCGCTCCCGATCCAGTCCTGGAGGGGCGAGAACTCCCAGATCAGCCAGCTCGCGACGAACAGGATGAGAATCGTGAACAGGCAGCCCTTGAGGCAGCCGAGCCCGGGGATGCGCATCGGGTTGGCGCCGCGCCGACGCGGCTCGCGCTCGCGCGGCTCGGGGGCGGGCCGCTGGGGCTGACGCCGCTCCGGCGTGGGCGCGGGGGCGTACCGCTGCTGCTGGGGCGGCGGCTGCGGGGGCGCGTACTGCTGTTGCTGGGGCGGCTGTTGCTGGTAGCCGTACGCCTGCGCGGACGGGCCGCCCTGCTGACGGCCCTGCGGCGGGCGGCCCTGCGGGGGCTGCCGGTACGGCTGCTGCGGCTGCTGCTGGGGGTACTGCTGCGGCTGCTGCTGAGGGTGGGCGACCTGCCGCTGGGGGCGGCGGCGCAGCGGGTCCTCGCCGGGGTCCAGGTACTGGACCTGCGTCTGCTCGTTGCGGTCGCGCGCGGCGCGCAGCTGGTTCTGCCAGGGGTGCGGCTCCTGCTGGCCGGGGCCCTGCTGGCTCTGCTGGCCCGGCTGTCCCTGCTGCCCCGGGGGGACCGGCGGGAGGACGGCCGTCGGGTCCGCCGCGCCCGCGTGCGGGAGGACGGCGGTGGGGTCGGCGGCGCCCGTGTGCGGGAGCACGCTGGTGGCCGCGTTGGGGTCGTACGCGCCCGCGGGTGCGCTGTGCGGCAGCACCTGGGTCGGGTCGGCGGAGCCGTCGGCGCCCGGGACGGCCGCGGGGGCCGGGTCGGGCGTGAGGATGTGGCCGACGCCCTCGGCGGCGGCGATCTGCATCGAGTTCGCGTGCACGCCGGTGCCCTCGGCGACGATGCGCAGTGCGCGCGCGAGGGACTGCGCCCCGGGGCGTTCGGCGGGGTTCTTGCGCAGGCAGCGCTCGATGACCGTCCACAGGGGTTCCGGGACGGTGGAGGGGCGGCGCGGTTCGGCGCTCAGGTGCTGGTGCAGGACTTCGAGGGCGGAGCCCCCGGCGAACGGCGGACGGCCGGTGACCAGCTCGTACATCAGGATGCCGGCGCCGTAGATGTCCACTGCGGACGTCTGCGGGCGGCCCTCGGCGGACTCCGGCGCGACGTACGCGGGCGTACCGACGAACTCGCTGGTGCGGGTCAGGCCCGGGGAGTCGGCGAGGCGGGCGATGCCGAAGTCGGTCAGCAGGGGGTGCATCTGGCCGCCCTGCTGGCGCAGCAGGACGTTGGCGGGCTTCAGGTCGCGGTGGACCACGCCGTCCGCGTGGCTCGCCGCGAGCGCGTCGGCGATCTGCGCGGTCAGCAGGGCGGCGGCGACGGGGCTGAAGGGGCCGTTCTCGCGCAGGTAGCGGTGCAGGTCGGGGCCCTCGACGAGGTCCATGACCAGGGCCAGGAGGTCGCCCTCGACGACCAGGTCGCGGACCCGGACGATGTTCGGGTGGGTCAGGCGCAGCAGCACCGAGCGCTCGCGCAGGAACCGCATCACGACATCGGGGTCGCTCGCCAACTCCTCCTTGAGGACCTTGATGGCGACGGTCTCACCGGGCTGACCGGCCACGGCGGCCTCGGCGCCCGCGGCTTCCCGCTGGCGGGCACGCCAGACGGTGCCCGTGGCGCCGCGTCCGAGCGGCTCCTCAAGCAAGTACTTGCTGCCGACTGGCCGCACGTCACGCGCTCCCTGGTGATTGCCGATGTGCCTGCATATGTTCCGACCACTGTAGTGCTGCGACCCGGTGACGGGGCTGTCGTCCGGTCATGGGTACGGGCGTCCTCCCGCGCGCGTTCGAGGGCCTGTCAACATCCTGACGCCGAATGACCGGGTAAGACCGGGAAGTCCTCCGGCTTCACCGGAAAGACGCGTTCCGCGGTCCGATGGTTGCCGGGCCCGAAACGTGACGGATCTCAAGTGATCATCGACCGACCATCCGTCCGGCACTTTTACGGGCAGAGCCGACCAATCAAGATCACTCGGCGGTCGGGGGCGGGCACGTTGTCAGTGACAGGTGCGAGGATGCCCCCAGTACTGGCCGACGCGCCCGTGCGGGGCGGGGGAAGCCCGCGCCCGGGGCAGAAGGGACCGCTGACGGCGATGCAGATCCGGCTGACCGTCGTAGACCCGCAGGCCCCGGTCTCCGAGGCCCGGGGCCGGAGCGCGAGCAGCGACGTGCTGGTGACGGCCCCGGCGGGCACCGCCCTGGCCGCGGTCGCCTCCGCGCTGGCGTCGGCCGTGACCGGCGAGGCCCCCGGTGGCGGGGCGGTCGTCCTGTACGCGGGCGAGCAGCGGCTGGACGCGACGCGCACGACGCTCGGCGAGCCGCCCCTCACCGACGGCGCCGTCCTCTCCCTGGCCGTCCCGGCCGCCCCCGAGGCGCACCCCGAGATCGACGACGCGCCCGCGCGCCTGCACGTGGTCGCGGGCCCCGACGCGGGCGGGGTGCACCTCCTGCACGGCGGGCAGATCCGCGTCGGCCGCTCCACCGAGGCGGACGTCCCCCTCGACGACCCGGACGTCTCCCGCGTCCACTGCGCGGTCACCCTCGCCCCCGACGGCCGGGTCACCGTCACCGACCTCGGCTCCACCAACGGCACCACCCTCGACGGCACGCGCGTCACCGACCGCGCCGTCCACTTCCCGCCGGGCGCGCTCCTGCGCATCGGCGAGTCCGCCCTGCGGCTGGCTCCCCCCGGGGAGACGGCGACCCGGGTGCCGACGACGCCGGACGGCGAGGGGCACGTGCGGGTCGCGCACGCGCGCGCCGAGGGCGTCGAGGACGCGGGCGGGACGGGGCACGCGTACGGGGGTGTCGATCCGGCGTGGGGTTCCTCGCACGCGGGCGCGGGACGGCTGGTGCCGGGGCAGGGCGGTGCGCCTCGGGTGGAGAGCCGGGCTCCGGGTGATCGGGAGAGCGGAGCGGGAGCCGGGGCGGAGAGCCCTGGTGGGGGCACCGGGTTCGAAGGCCGTGGCGGGGCCGGCGGTCGGGCCGAGAGCGACGGCCGTGCCCGGTTCGACGGGACGTTGCCCGGAGGGGCCCGCCCGGTCGCCAGGCGCTCCGCCGGCCATGCCGACCCGTACGCCCCCGCCGCAGGCGAGACCCACGGCGGTCGCTCGGGCTTCGCGTCCCCCGCAGCGGACCAGGCCGAAGCCCCGCGCACCCGCGCGGGCGACGGTGTGCACGGCGCGCAGGAGGAGCCCTCTCAGGGCAGCCGCAAGCGCGGTGGACTCTCCGCGTGGGCGCGGCGGCTGACCGGGAACCGGAACACGCCGGGGACGCCGGAGGGGTACGACGCCGAGGACCGTACGGCCGAGCGGGCGCCGTCGGTCGTCGCCCCGCCCGGCCCCGAGATCTGGCCCGACCCCGCCGCCCTGCTGCTGACGGCGCTGGGTCCCGGCCCGCGCCTGTGGGAGCGCGCCCCGGGGCACTCCGAGTTCCTGACGGTCCGCCTGGCGACCGCCGACCGTACGACGGCCGACGGCGCGGTCCTGCCCGCCGTCCCGGTCACCGCCGGTCTGCGCGAGGCGGGGGCGCTGGGGCTCGCCGGTCCCCGGCCCCGGCTGTCGGGGCTGGCGCGCGCGGTCCTCGCGCAGTTCGCCGCGCTGCACTCGCCGGACACCCTGGAGATCGTCCTCCTGACGACCGACCGTGCCCGCCCGGCGGCCGACCGCGCCGCCGAGTGGGCGTGGCTCGGCTGGCTGCCGCACGTGCGCCCGGCCCACTCGCAGGACTGCCGCCTCCTCCTGGCCCACGACCACGAACAGGCGACGGCCCGCGTGCAGGAGTTGCTGCACCGGCTGGACGAACGCGACGCCTCGCGCGCGGGCGGGCGGCCCGGCGAGCACCCGCGCGCGGACGACCCGGCGCACGGCTCGTCCCCGAACAGCGCGCCCCGCGCGGGAGGTTCGCCGTCCGGCGGCGACGCGACGGACGGCACCGACTCGACGTACCGCTCCGGCACACCCGCCGCCCCCGGCGTGTCGCTCCCGGCCCAGTCCCGTGGCTCGCACCACGCCCACGCGTCCGACGACGCCCCCGGGGCGACCGCCCGGTCCCGTCCCTCGTGGGCGCAGGAGGACCGCGCGCCGGTGTTCCCGGGCCCGTACACGGTGGTCGTCGTGGACGGCGACCCCGGCACGCCCGCGTTGCGTGAGGCGCTCGGGCGGCTGGTGCGGCGCGGGCCCGAGGTCGGGGTGCATGTGCTGGTGCTGTCGGAGACGGACCCGGGGTCGCTGACGCTGCCCGTGGCGGGGGCGTACGAGGCGGCGTGCGCGGTCGTGCCGCTGCTGCGGGAGTGCGGGGCGGTCGGGCTGCTCGGCGGGGACGTGGCGACGGTGCTGCGGCTCGTGCGGGTCGCGCCGGGCGGTGGTCCGGTGGGTGAGGGGACCGTGGGCGCGGTGGATGCCGTGTCCGCCGCGTGGGCCGAGCGGTTCGCGCGGGCGCTGGCGCCGCTGCGGCCGGACGCGGCCCCGGGCGAGGGGCACGCGCGCGTGGCGGTGCCCCTGCCGCAGTCCGCGCGCCTGCTCGACGAACTGGGCCTGGCGCGGGCCACCCCGGCCTCGCTGATGGCCCGCTGGGCGGACGCGGCGGACGACGCCGACGCGGTCGGCGGGCGCGCGCTGGCCGTCCTCGGCGCGGGCGCGCGCGGGCCGGTCGCCGCCGATCTGGTCGCCGACGGCCCGCACCTGCTGATCGAGGGGCCGGACGGCAGCGGGCGTACGGAATTGCTGCGGGCGATCGTCGCGTCGCTGGCGGCGGCCGAGCGCCCGGACCGGCTGAGCGTCGTCCTGATGGACGGCCGCGACAGCCTGGGCCGCTCCGGCGAGGGCCTGCGCGTGTGCACGGACCTCCCGCACGTGACGACGCACCTGACCGCCAACGACCCGGTGGTCATGCGGGAGTTCGCGCAGGCCCTGACGGCCGAGCTGAAGCGGCGCGCCGAGCTCCTGGGCCGCACGGACTTCACGGACTGGCACACCCACCGCACGCTGTCCGGGCACCTGGTGAACCAGCGCGCGGCGTCCCTCCAGGCCCCCGCGCGCCAGGCAGCCGCGCCGGGCACCGCAGCCCAGCACGCGACACCCGGCCACACCGCATCCGGTCATACCGCGTCCGGCCACACCGTCCCCGCGCAGGGCGTCCCGGCGCACACGGGCGCGGTCCAGGCCACCGCGAGCCAGAGCACCCCCGCGCCCCGAGGCGCCGGGA
>NZ_LIRL01000746.1 GCF_001419795.1 Streptomyces niveiscabiei | reverse complement strand
GCGGTGGAGAGTGCCGGCGGGGGCGGCGGTGGGGTCGATGGTTCGCCATGCATGTGCGTTTCCTCCATCCCGTACCGCGAGGGTGCGGGAAACGTACACTTCGCAGTCTCTTTCCGGCCACCTAATGTCGGAGTCCGTCACCCGCACGGCGACAACGAGCGCCTCCGCGCGCAGCCAGAGTGAGGGATTCCATGGCCGTCGACTACACCGTGATCGTCGTCTACCTGGCCGGGATGCTGGCCATGGGCTGGTGGGGCATGCGCCGGGCCCGTTCGAAGAGCGAGTTCCTGGTGGCGGGCCGCCGGCTGGGACCCGCGATGTACTCGGGGACGATGGCGGCGATCGTCCTCGGCGGCGCGTCCACCATCGGCGGCGTAGGTCTGGGGTATCAGTACGGCCTGTCCGGCGCGTGGATGGTCTTCACGATCGGCCTCGGTCTGCTCGCCCTGAGCGTCTTCTTCTCCGCGCGGATCGCCCGCCTCAAGGTGTACACCGTCTCCGAGATGCTCGACCTGAGGTACGGGGGTGGCAGAGCGGGCGTCATCTCGGGGGTGGTCATGTGGGCCTACACCCTGATGCTGGCGGTGACCTCGACCATCGCGTACGCCACCATCTTCGACGTCCTCTTCGACATGAACCGCACCCTCGCGATCGTCCTCGGCGGCTCGATCGTCGTCGCCTACTCCACCCTCGGCGGGATGTGGTCGATCACCCTCACGGACATGGTGCAGTTCGTCGTCAAGACCATCGGCGTGCTGCTCCTGCTGCTGCCGATCGCGGTCGTCAAGGCGGGCGGATTCGGCGCCATGCGCGACGAGTTGCCCACCTCGTACTTCGACCCGCTGGGCATCGGCGGCGAGACGATCTTCACCTACGTCCTGATCTACACGTTCGGCATGCTCATCGGCCAGGACATTTGGCAACGGGTGTTCACAGCCCGCAGCGACCGCACCGCCAAGTGGGGCGGCACGGTGGCGGGTTCGTACTGCCTCGCGTACGCCCTCGCGGGCGCCGTCATCGGGACGGCGGCCAAAGTCCTCTACCCGAACCTGAGTTCGGCGGACGACGCCTTCGCGACGATCGTGAAGGACGAACTCCCCGTCGGTGTACGCGGCTTGGTGCTGGCGGCGGCGCTCGCGGCGGTCATGTCGACGTCGTCCGGCGCGCTCATCGCCTGCGCGACGGTCGCGAACAACGACATCTGGGCGCGGCTGCGCGGCAGGCCGGCGGGCGCCGAGAGCGGCGACGAGGTCCGCGACAACCGGCGGTTCATCCTGGTCATGGGCATCGCGGTGATCGGTACGGCCGTAGCCCTCAACAACGTCGTCGAAGCGCTCACCGTCGCCTACAACCTCCTCGTCGGCGGCCTCCTCGTGCCCATCCTCGGCGGACTGCTGTGGAAGCGGGGCACGGTGCACGGCGCGCTGGCCTCGGTCGTGGTCGGCGGCGGCTCGGTCGTCGGACTGATGGCGGCCTACGGCATCCTCGCCAACGAGCCCGTGTACTACGGCCTTTCGGCGTCCCTCGTCGCGTACGTCGCCGTCTCGCTGGCGACCCCGCCGACCGACGCGGCCGTCCTCGCCGCCTGGCGCGAGCGACTCGCCGGGCACACCCCAGAACTGACGGAACATCAGCTCCGTACGGCGGCGACCTCGTCGTAGGAGACAGTGCAGGACACGCCAACAGGCGTGAGAAAGAAGGCAGTTGAGCATGACCGAGTACGAGACGCCCCGTGGCCCCGTCGACTCCTCCCGCATCCCCCGCTACGCCGGACCCGCGACGTTCGCGCGGCTGCCGAGGATCGACGAGGTCGGCGGGCAGGCCGATGTCGCCGTCGTGGGCGTTCCGTTCGACTCCGGCGTCTCGTACCGGCCGGGGGCGCGGTTCGGCGGGAACGCGGTCCGGGAGGCGTCGCGCCTGCTGCGGCCGTACAACCCTGCGCAGGACGCCTCGCCGTTCGCGCTCGCGCAGGTCGCGGACGCCGGGGACATCGCCGTGAACCCGTTCGACATCAACGAGGCCGTCGAGACGGTCGAGGCCGCCGCCGACCAACTCCTGTACAGCGGCGCCCGGTTGATGACCCTCGGCGGCGACCACACCATCGCGCTGCCCCTGCTGCGGGCGGTCGCCAAGCAGCACGGGCCGGTCGCGCTGCTGCACTTCGACGCCCATCTCGACACCTGGGACACGTACTTCGGCGCCGAGTACACGCACGGCACCCCGTTCCGGCGCGCCGTCGAGGAGGGCATCCTCGACACCTCGGCGCTCTCGCACGTCGGCACCCGGGGCCCCCTCTACGGCAAGCAGGACCTCACCGACGACGAGAAGATGGGCTTCGGGATCGTCACCTCCGCCGACGTCATGCGGCGCGGCGTCGACGAGGTCGCCGACCAGCTCCGGGAGCGGGTGGGGAACCGGCCGCTGTACATCTCGATCGACATCGACTGCCTCGACCCCGCGTACGCCCCTGGTACGGGTACCCCCGAGGCCGGAGGTATGACGTCCCGCGAGCTGCTGGAGATTCTGCGCGGCCTGTCCGGGTGCAACCTCGTTTCCGCCGATGTGGTAGAGGTTGCTCCGGCTTACGACCACGCCGAGATCACCTCCGTCGCCGCCTCCCACACGGCGTACGAGCTGGTCACCCTCATGTCCCGCCAGATTGCCGAGGCCCGCGCACAGTGACTCACGACCATGACCTCGTCCTCCGTCCCACGGCGGCCCAGACCGAGGCCGCGCTGAACCCGCCCGCCGGGCGGATCGGCGGGGACCTGGTCGTGGAAACCCTGTACAGCCTGGGAGCTACGACCGTCTTCGGACTGCCCGGCCAGCACGCGCTCGGCATGTTCGACGCGCTGCGCCGCTCCCCTCTCAGGTATGTCGGTCTCAGGGTGGAGAACAACGCGGGCTTCGCGGCCGACGCGTACGGCCGGGTCACGGGTGAGGCGGCGCCGCTGCTGCTGTCCACCGGGCCCGGCGCGCTGACCTCGCTCGCCGCGCTCCAGGAGGCGGCTGCCGCCTCGGCGCCGGTGCTCGCGATCTGTAGCCAGGTCCCGACCGCCGGGCTGGGCGGCGGGCGCCACGGCCACCTCCACGAACTCCCGGACCAGGCGGCCTCGTTCAGGGGTGTCGTGAAGTCCGTCCACACCGTCCGTACGCAGTCGCAGATCCCCTCGGCGATCGCGGAGGCGTGGCGCTCCGCGCTGTCCGCGCCGCACGGGCCGGTGTGGGTGGAGATCCCGCAGGACGTGCTCCTCGCACCGGCCGCGATCCCTGTCGTGACCGGCGTCGACGCGACCCCGGAGGAGCTGGAGCCCCGGCCCGAACTCACCGCCGTCGCCGCCGACTTGCTCGCCCGCGCCGAGCGTCCGGTGATCGTCGCGGGCGGCGGGGTGGTCCGCGCGGACGCCTCCGGCAAGCTGCGGAAGCTGGCCGAGCGGCTCTCCGCGCCGGTCGTGACGACGTACGGCGGGAAGGGGGCGTTCCCCTGGACCCACCCGCTGTCGCTCCAGTCGTGGATGGAGGACCGGCACACCACCGAACTCCTCGAAGACGCCGATGTGTTGCTCGTCCTCGGCTCCGGGCTCGGTGAACTCTCCTCCAACTACCACACGTTCAGGCCGCGCGGCCGGGTGATCCAGGTCGAGGCGGATCTCGGCAAGCTGGAGTCCAACCATCCCGCGCTCGGCATCCACGCGGACGCGCGGCTCGCGGTGCAGGCGCTGCTGGAGACCGTCGCCGACCGGGCCGACGAGCAAGCGCCGGTGCGGGTACGGGAGTTGCTGGACAAGGTGGGGGAGCGGCTCGCCGGTCAGCAACTCGGCCTGGAACAAGGGGTGCTGGCGGCTGTGCGGCGTGCGCTGCCCAAGGGGGCCGCGTCGTTCTGGGACATGACGATCCTGGGGTACTGGGCGTGGGCCGGGTTCGACGCCGGGGCGCCCAACCTCATGCATTCCGCCCAGGGCGCCGGGGGGTTGGGGTACGCGTTCCCCGCCGCGCTCGGCGCTGCCGCCGCCGATCCGACCCGGCCCGTCCTCGCCGTGTCCGGGGACGGGGGCGCGCTGTACTCCGTCGCCGAGCTGGCCACGGCCCGGCAGCACGGCTTCGACGTGACCTGGCTCGTCGTCGACGACGGGGGGTACGGCATCCTGCGGGAGTACATGACCGACGCGTTCGGCGAGGCCACCGGGACCGAGCTGGTCCGGCCCGACTTCGTGGCGCTGGCCGAGTCGTTCGGGGTGCCGGGGGTGCTGAGCTCGGTGGAGACGCTGGCGGAGGACCTCGCCAAGTCCCTTGCGGAGCCCGGCCCTTCGGTGGTGGTGCTGCCGACGGTGCTGCGGATGTTCGCGCCGACGCATCTGTAGCGGGGGAGTTGGGGTGAGGGCGGTGGTGAACCGCCCTCAAACCGCCCTCACCGCACGGGAGTCAGCCCACCCAGCGGCACGAGTGGACGTCGAAGATCCGGGTCGCGCCCGCCGGGCTCGACGGGACCGTCGTCCGGCACTGGGTCCCTGCGCTGCCGGTGCAGTTGGAGTCGTTGGTGAAGACGAGCGTCGTGATCGTGCCGCCGACCGGGTCGGTCCAGCGGTTGTTGGCCTGGACACAGACGCCTCGCGCGGTCGGCGAGGAGACGTACGCGGCCTTCGCCCTCCCCGGTGAGACGCCGGTGAGCTGCCAGGTCGTGGTCTCGGCGGCGGACGCGGCGGGCGAGGTGGCCAGAACGGTCGCGGTGGCCAGGAGCGCCGAACCGGCGAGGGTGGCGAGACGGGTGCGCATGCGTGAACTCCGGTTTCCGTGGGGGGAATTGACGATCATGCTAGGAGCGGGTCGCCGGTCTCGTACCCCTTCCAGGAGCCGTCCGGAGTGACTTCGGCTTGATCGTTCACGCCGGATGGCCGGTTCTGTAGGGGTTTCTTATGGATTTCCGATGTGCCTCTGATGTTTCTGATTCCTGAGGGAGGTTGGCTCTTTCGGGTGTTCCGCTCTGTCGGTGCGGCATGTCACTCTAGGTGAACGGGGAGTTACTTTTGGCTTGCGTGGCGAGGAGAACGGCATGGTGCAGGGTGAGGCCGGTGCGGCGGGTGGTCCGGAGACGGAGAGTGAACGCCTGCGGCGTTCCGGCGCGTTCCTCGTCGATGAGGCGCTCGGCTTCCTCCAGCCCGCGGCCCTGCGCGCGGCGGCCGAGATCGGGGTCGCCGACCATCTCGCCGAGGGTCCCCGTACCCCTGCCCAACTCGCCGTCGCCACAGGGGCGGACGAGCGCGGGCTCTACCGCGTGCTCCGGCTCCTCGCGACCCGCGGCGTCGTCGAGGAGGACGCGCTCGGGGCGTTCACCCTCACCGAGGCCGGGCAGGCGCTGCGCGGCGACGTGCCGGGTTCCGTGCGGGCGGCCGTACTCATGATCACCGACCAGAGCATGTGGCAGCCCGCGGGGGAGCTGGCCCGCTGTCTCACCGGTCAAGTCACCGCGTTCGACGCGATGTTCGGGATGCCGTTCTTCGACTACTTCGCGCAGGACGAGCGCACGGCGGCCGTCTTCCATGTCGGGATGGCCGCGATGTCCGATCCGGAGAACGCGGTCATCGCCGCCGCGTACGACTTCCCGGCGAGCGGTACGGTCGTCGACGTCGGCGGCGGACACGGCGGCCTGCTCCAGGAGACGCTGCGTCAGAATCCTGGCCTGGAGGGCGTGTTGTACGACCGCGCCCACGTCCTCGCGGGCCACCGCCTGGCCGGCGACAAGACCATCGCCGACCGCTGGAGCCTGGCGGACGGCGACTTCTTCACCGCCGTCCCCGCCGGCGACGTCATCATGATGAAGCGCATCACCCACGACTGGGACGACGACCGCTGCGTAACTCTCCTGAGCCACTGCCGGAACTCCCTTACCCCCGGCGGCAAGGTCCTCGTCCTCGACGCCGTCGTCCCGCCCGGCAACGCACCCCACCAGTCCAAGACCCTCGACCTCATGATGATGGCGTCCCTGGGCGGCCGTGAGCGTACGGCCTCCGACTTCGCGGCCCTGTTCGAGGCGGCGGGGCTGAAGTTGAGCCGGGTGATCCCTACCGAGTCGGTGCTGTCGGTGGTGGAGGCGGTGGCCGCGCAGGAGTGACTCAGCCGCCGTGATGGCGGACCAGGCACAGGGGATGCCCCGCCGGGTCCGCGAAGACGCGCCAACTCTGGCTCGGGGAACCCGCGTCGAGGAGTTTCGCGCCCAGGGCGAGGAGTTGGGACTGGGCCTCGTCCAAGTCCCGTACGCCGAAGTCCAGATGGAACTGCTGGGGGCGGGTCGGGTCCGGCCAGGTC
>NZ_LIRL01000745.1 GCF_001419795.1 Streptomyces niveiscabiei | reverse complement strand
TCCCACCGCCCCGATCCACCCTCACTCCTCCGCTCACACCGCGTCCCCCGATCTCTCCGGTAACGCCGCCTCCTCCTTCGCCGCGAGTTTCCGCAGCATCTCCAGGACCCGGTCCCTGGACTCGTCCGCCGCGTCGATGGCCTCCATGCACTGCCAGTACGTCGTCTGGTCGGGGGCCGTGGAGGCGAGGCCGACGAGGGCGATGCCGACCTCGCCGAGGAGGCCGCCGAGGCACAGGAGGGCCTGGCGGGCGTCGTCGAGCTCGGTGAGCTGGGCGGCGCGCAGGTCCTCGGGCGCGAGGTCGGGGGCGTCGAGGACCCCGCAGCCCCGGCCCGCGAGCTCCGTCAGCCCGAGGGCCTCGCCGCGCAGCTCGGGCGGCCCCGAGACCGCGAGACGGCTGCCGATCGCCTGCGCGAGGGCCTGCGCCTGCCACACCTCCGCGAGGAGCTCGGCGCCGTCACCGCCCCTCGCCAGCGCCCACCGGCTCGCCAGGATGAGCCGCACCGCGTCCATGGGCCACCCCCGTCCGTCCAGGACCCGTTCCTCACGCGTCCGCCTCAACTCACCAGTCCACTACCCAGAGTGAGGGACCGTGAGACGAAAAGCCAGAGGAAGGCGGAAATCTGTGGACAACAAATCGGTTTCGGACGGCTGAACGATTACTCACAGCAACAACGGACGTGGCCATTCCACGACCCTCCTCATTCCGCTTCGACCGCGCCCCCCGCCGCCGGGAACCGCTTCTCGTTGCGTTCGATCTTCGCCGCGAGCGCGGCGAGCGGGTCGACGCCGAGGACCTCGCAGAACTGGAGCAGATACGCGAGCACGTCGGCGACCTCGTCCCGTACACGGTGGGCGGTGTCCGGGTCGGACATCACCCGGGCCGATTCCTCAGGGGTCAGCCACTGGAAGATCTCCACGAGTTCGGACGCCTCCACGCTGAGCGCGGCGACGAGGTTCTTCGGGGTGTGGAACGGCTGCCAGTCGCGGGCGGCGGCGAACTCGGCCAGCCTGCGCTGGAGTTCCGGCACGTCGAGGGGGGTGGTCTCTCCTGTCACCCGTCAAGGTGTACCACCGTGACCCCGCCCGCCCCGTGCGCCCACGAGGCGTCGGGCGAGGTGCCGAGCAGCCGGAGGTGCCCGCGCTCGGCCATCAGGACGGCGAGTTCGAGGAGCGCGTACCGCTGCCGGAGGTCGAGGTGGCTGTCGAAGTTGTCGGCGAGGACCGTCAACGCGTTGAAGGGCGTGGGGAGTTCGCGCGGCGCGTCGACCGTCAGGACGCCGGGCCCGGTGAGCAGGGCCAGCGCGAGGCCCAGGTGGCGCAGCTCGCCGTCGCCGAGCCGCGGCAGCGCGGTGATCCCGCCGCCGCGGTCGAGTACGGCGTGCAGGCGGCCGTCCGCGAGCGCCTCGGCGCGCAGGTCCACGACCGGGCCCGCGCATCCGGCGTCCACCGCGACGACCAGGGCGGCGTGGCGCAGGGCGCACTCGGCGCGGGTGCGGAAGACCACGTCAGCGAAGTTGTCGCAGCCGGTCATGAGGCGCCCGGAGCCGGGGCGGACGGGGACGCGCATCGCGTCAGGGTCGGGGTCGCAGAAGAAGACGGACCGCAGGGCGACGACCATCTGCTCGGCGGCGGCGATCACGCGGCGCTGCGCGTCGGTACGTCCGGAGACGCGTAACGGCAGTAACGCGGTGCCGAGTTGGTCGTCCGGGAAGGGGGCGCGCATCCGCGCCGTCGAACCGCCGGTGTGCCAGGCGGCGTCCACGTACGGCCGGGCCGGGTCCCGTAACGCGGTCTCCAGCAGCACCGTGCCGCCCACGCTGAGCCGCTCCCCCACGATCCGCATCCGCGGCTCGGCCTGTACGGCGACGTCGAGCGCGACGGGACCCTCGGGGCCGTCCGCCGTACACCCGATCCGGAATCCCCGCCGCCCCTCCCCGTCCGCGCGCGCCCACACCGGCACGCACTCCGCCACATCCGTGAACACCTCCCGCACCGCACTCCCGCCCCCGAGCCGCGACAACGCCGCGTACGCGCGCAGCGCACTGCTCTTCCCACTCCCACTGCGCCCGCTGAACAACGTCACCGGCCCCAGCCGGTAGACCCCACGCCGGTGGTTGGCATAGGCGGAGAGCCGCAACTCGATGACCCGAGGCCGCCGAACCGACCCGCCCTGCTCCCCGCCAGAACCGGGATACGGCGGCAGCGCGGCAACGACGCCGGCGATACCGGATTCGCCCGCCACCCGCCCGGCCCGGCTACGAGGCGGCGGCACCCTCGGCGCACGCAGGGTCCGCGCAACCGCCTGCTGCGACCGGGGCTGCGACGCACGAGAAACACGGGATACGGCCATGCCGGGACCGTAGGAGTTCCCCGGCCGGGCGAACCGTTCCGCCCGCCCCACGTTCCCCCGAACGAGCGACCGCCCCACCGCGATCCGGTCACCACAACTGACCGAAACCGGCGATGGTGCGACTGTCGGGTTTGTCAGCCAGGTGGAGCTTGCCAGGCCGCGGAGAAGAGGGCGGACGCGTCATCGGACCTGACGCCGGTACGGACTCCGGCACGGCTGAGGGGCGAGACCTGAGCGGCCACCCGGCGAGGAGCCCCCGCGCACCACTCGAAGAGGCCCTCCCGGCAGCCGCAGCCCCGCGCCACCCGCAGTGCCCGGCATTCCGCCGCGCCGGCTCCGGCCCGAGCCCCTCAGAACTCCGGCACTCGCTCTCGCAAGGCGCCGGGGGAGAGCGCCGACCGCCGGTCCGGCAAGGCGAACACGACCGCGCCGAAACGCCTGCCTCAGCACCCCCGCCTCGCCGGTTCAGCTGCCCCGCACCCGATACCGTCCGAGGCCGCCCGGCCCGCTCACGGCATCACCGGAGCGCCCGGCGTCCCCGCCTAGACCCCCGCCCCCTCCATGATTCCGCTGACCTCGGTGCCCGGGGGTGTGAGCAGGAACACGTTGCGGTCCACCCGGTGCATGCCGCTGGCCAGGCCGAAGACCACGCCTGTGGAGAAGTCGAGGACGCGTTTGGCGACCTCCGTCTCGGCGCCGGTGAGGTCGAGGAGGACCGGGATGCCGGCCATCAGGGTCTCGGCCACCTCTCTCGCGTCGGCGAAGACGTTGATCCTGAGGACCACGAAGCGGCGGCGCGCCTCCGTGTCGGGCTCCGGGAGGGAGCGGTGGTCGACCGCTGAGGGCCACGCGTCGCGCCCCCGGAGCGGCACGACCTGGGCGAGCCCTTCCCACTGCTCATCGGTGACGTCGTAGCGGTTCACCGGCACCCCCCGAACTGACTCGCGTTCCATGCTGCACCAGCCAATTCTTACGCCATGTCACCCGTTCGGCCCAACAGCGACACGGACGGCGACAGCAACGCGCCGGTTCTCACCCCGTTCACACGCTCGGCGCCGGCGTCAGCCCTGGCGGGTGAAACTCAGGGCGGCGGTGATGGTCGTCCGGTCCTTCATCATGCCGAGCTGGTTCCAGTCGAGCCCGAAGTCCTTGCGGTCGATGACGAATTCGGCGTTGAGCGTGACCGCGTCGGCGCTGACGTCGGCGAGGGCGGCGGTGAAGGTGTGCGGGCGGCTCACGCCGCGCACGGTGAGCTGGCCGGTGACGTGCACCTGGTCCGAGCCGCGCAGTTCCGCCGTCCGCACGGCGTAGGTGATCTCCGGGTGGTTGTCGGTGTCGAAGAAGTCCGCGGAGCGCAGGTGGACGTCCCGTTTCGTGTTCTTCGTGTCGATGGAGGCGGCGTCCACGGTGAACACGCCGGTCGCGGCACCCCCCTCGCCTACCTCACCGCTGCCGGTGACGCCGGAGAAGACGCCCTTCACGGTGACCAGACCCCACATCGTCTTGTGCTTCAGCGCGACGGTGGTGGTGGTCGGGTCCAGCTGCCAGAGCCCTGTTGCGACGGCGACGGTCATGGTTCACAACTCCCGGTCGAGAAGGTCATCCAAATTTGGACGAGGGAAGCGTACCCAGTTATCCAAATCTGAACAACCCGGTGGGGAAAATCGGCACCGCCGATACACTCGAACCCATGGCCGCCAGCGAGGAACACCCCACCGACCTGCCCGGATGCCCTGAAAAAGCGGAGGGCGGAGAGCTCCCCCGCGAGCTGCGGAGCTGGATGCTGCTGCTGGCCGCGACCGGCGCGGTGGAACAACGCCTGCACACGCTCCTCAAGGACCGGCTGGACGTCTCCCACGACGAGTTCCTGGTCCTGTGCCTCCTCGCGGACCGCCCCGAGGGCCTGCGCATGACCCGCATCGCAGAACTCCTGGGCCGCCCCAAGACCCGCCTCACCTACCAGATCGCCTGCCTCCAGCACGCCGGCCTGGTCACCCGCGCCTCCGTCTGCGGCGACAAACGAGGCATCGCCGTGATGCTCACGGACAAGGCCCGCGACCTCCTGCGCGAAACGTCATGCACCCTGGCGACAACGGTCCGCGAAGCACTGACCGAGGTGATGGGCCCGACGCAGGTGAACGCCCTGTGCGGGCTGTTGCCGGACCTGGCGGGGGCCGAGGGCCACGAGACGCGGGACGAAGGGCCGGAGACCCTGCGGGAGACGACGACCGAGGAACGCCCCACGCAGAGCGTCCGGTAGCCGCCCCCGCCACCCCCTACCCCC
>NZ_LIRL01000744.1 GCF_001419795.1 Streptomyces niveiscabiei | reverse complement strand
CGGCCACCCCGCGCCCCCCCCCGTTGAGCACGGGCCGGTGTTCGACCCGCCCCGCGTACGACAACGTCCCGCCCATCCGCACCCCCAGCGCCCCCGCGAACGAGGCCTCCACCGGCCCGGCGTTGGGGCTCGGATGCTTCACGGCGTCCGCCTGCCAGGCCCGTACGGCCCCCCGAGGATCGTCCCCGGCGGCACACGCGAGCACGGCGGTCAGCCGGGCCCCCGGCCACCCGGCGACATCGTCGAGCCGGGCGGACGCCCACCCGTACCGCAGATGGCGGGGCGACCGGTGCCCCACCATCGCGTCGAGCGTGTTGACGGCCCGGAACCCGAGCAGCCCGGGCACCCCGCCCACGGCCCCCCACACCAGCGCGCCCACCACGGCGTCGGACGTGTTCTCAGCAACCGATTCCACAACCGCGCGCGCGATCCCGTCCGCGTCCAGCGCCTGCGGATCGCGCCCGCACAGATGCGGCAGCCGGGCCCGCGCCGCCTCGATGTCCCCGGCCTCCAGGGCCCGCCCGATGTGCCGGGCCTCGCGCGCGAGGGAGGTACCGCCGACGACCGCCCACGTGGCGAGGCCGGTCAACGCGAGGGAAGCGGCGGGGGAGCGGCGTACAGAAGCCCGCGCGCCGGCCCCGAGAGCCACCGCGCCCCCCACACAGACGGCGGTGTGCAGCGCACCCCACCCCCGGTGGTCACGCCACAACGCCCGCTCCACACACGCCGCGGCACGCCCGAACGCGGCGACCGGATGACCCCGGCGGGGATCGCCGAGCAGCAGGTCACCGAGGAGTCCGGCGGCGGCGCCGTACGCGTAGATGCGATCGGCACCCATCGGCTCAGCCGGCCGTAGGGGTGAGCGGCGATCGGAGTCGGTACCTCAATCGGCGGCCGAGCATGGCGATATGTCCTCACTCAGGGTGTCCACGCCCTGGTTCGACGAGACCGGCGGTGGGAGTTCCTGGCTCCCGGGGATGACTACCCCGGTCACAGTGGCGGGACCGCGCCGGATTCGCACCGGACTTCCTCCTGAGCCGCCGTACATGGCCCTGGCAGTCCACCACGGGCCTCAAAGACCCGTCAACTCACCGTTGACCTGCGAGAGCGGAGTGTGCAGAACCCCACACGCGCCCCCGCGCGCCAGGCACCCCCACGCCCGAAACCCCGCACAGCCGAAGCCGTACGGGGTTGTGCAAACGGTTGCTGCCGGTTTTCCGGGCGCTCAGGCGACGATCAGGCTGATGCCGTACGCCACGGCCCCGAGGCACGCCGCGAAGCAGGCGTACGCCCCCGTCACCGCGAGCGCCGCGGAGCCGCCGTCGGCCTGGGCGCGCTCGTGGCGGGAGAGGCCCATGACGCCCAGTGTGAAGAGGGTCACGAGCCCGACGGTGACCACGAGGCTGACACCGAAGACGGAGCCGAGTGCGGACCAGTCGATCTTCATGGTTGCGGTGTCCTTCGGGGTCAGACGGTCGCGGCCGGGGGAGCGGCCGGGTCGGTGGTGGCGGTCGCCGGAGCGGGGATGACGACCTTGATGTCAGGGATGTCGGCGCTGTCGGCACCCGCGTCCGGCGTCGCGGCGCCCTCGTCCGAGTCGTTCACGTTGGTGTGGTCCACGACCTCGCGCCGCGAGATCTTCCAGATCGCCGCGCTGGAGGCGACGAGGAACACCGCGACGGCGGCCGTACCCCAGTCACCGAGGTCCGTGACCGACTCCGCGAGCGCCCCGACCAGCGCGGCGGCCGGCAGCGTCAGCCCCCACGCGACGAACATCCGCGTGGCGGTGGACCACCGCACGACCCCGCCCTTGCGGCCGAGCCCCGCGCCCATCACGGACCCGGAGACCGCGTGCGTGGTGGAGAGGGAGAAGCCGAGGTGCGAGGAGGCGAGGATGACCGTCGCGGCGGACGTCTGCGCCGCGAAGCCCTGCTGCGGCTGGAGGTCGGTGAGGCCCTTGCCCATCGTGCGGATGATGCGCCAGCCGCCCAGGTACGTGCCCAGCGCGATCGCGAGACCGGCGGAGAGGATGACCCAGGTGGGCGGGTCGGAGTCGGGCGCGAGCGAGCCGCCCGCGACGAGCGCCAGCGTGATGATGCCCATCGTCTTCTGCGCGTCGTTCGTGCCGTGCGCCAGCGAGACGAGCCCGGCCGAGGCGATCTGCCCGAACCGGTACCCCTTCTCCGCGGCCTTCCCGTCGGCCTTCTTCGCCAGGGTGTACGACAGCCGCGTCGCCAGCATCGCGGCGACCCCGGCGACGATCGGCGCGGCGACCGCGGGGATCAGCACCTTCGTGACCAGGACGTCGCCGTGCACCGCGCCCGTGCCGGCCGAGGCCAGCGTCGCGCCGATCAGGCCGCCCATCAGAGCGTGCGAGGAGCTGGAGGGGAGGCCGACCAGCCAGGTCAGCAGGTTCCAGAGGATCGCGCCGACCAGCGCCGCGAAGATCACCTCGGGTCGTATACCGCTTTCGTCGACAAGCCCCTTGGAGATCGTGTTCGCGACCTCCACGGAGAGAAACGCCCCCACAAGGTTCAGCACGGCGGACATGGCCACCGCCACCTTGGGCCTCAGTGCGCCGGTCGAGATGGTCGTCGCCATCGCGTTGGCTGTGTCGTGGAAACCGTTCGTGAAATCGAACGCGAGAGCGGTTACCACCACTATCGCGAGGATCAGCGAGAAGTTTTCCATTTACCCAGGCAATCGTTCGTAGTAATCGGCTCGTTGAAGGTAGGTAACCTGAATGAACAGAAGGTGAACTGGACAGGGCATCGCGGTGTCACTGTGGGCATGACTCCCCCACCTGGCAGGATCACCCGTATGGCTGAGCAGAGGCGCCCGCGTCCCGAAGAGGCCGCGGCATGGGAGTCCTTGGTGGCGACGGCACGCCGCACGGTCACCGACGGACTCGTGGTGGGCACATCGGGAAACGTCTCCGTACGACTCGACGACGTGGTCCTCGTCACCCCGACAGGCGTTCCGTACGACCGGTTGGGGCCCCAGGACATCACGGGCGTCGCCCTCGACGGCACCCAGGTCCTCGGCACCCTCAAACCGACCAGCGAACTCCCCATGCACCTCACGGTCTACCGCGCGACCGGCGCCGGAGCCGTCGTCCACACCCACGCCGTCCACGCGACGGCCGTCTCCACCCTCGTCCCCGAACTCCCGGCGATCCACTACATGACGGGAGCCCTCGGCGGCCCGGTCCGCGTCGCCCCGTACGCCACCTACGGCACCCAGGAACTCGCCGACCACATCCGCACGGCCCTCCAGGACCGCACCGCCTGCCTCCTCCAGAACCACGGCACCCTCGCGTACGCCCCCACCCTCGACCGCGCCTTCACCGACACGGCCCAGCTCGAATGGATGTGCCGGCTCTGGCTGACGGCGGCCTCGGTCCCGGGCCACACCCCGAGCCTCCTGACCCCGGCCCAGGTGCGGGAGGCGGGGGACAAGCTGAGGGGGTACGGGCAGGGGACGGCCTGAAAGCCCGGGACGTCCACTGGCCGCACCCGCCGACCACCCGGACACTGGACCCGTGCGCCCAGTCAAAGCGACGGCCGTCGCCGTCTCCGCAGTAGTGGCCGCCGGCGCGGCGAGCGTCGCCGCGGGCCGGATGGCGAGCGACACGGCGCTGAAGGCGCCACCGGGCCGCCCCCTGCCGACGGAACCCAGGCTCACCGTGCACGCCACGGCCGCCGGACAGCTCACGCTCA
This sequence comes from Streptomyces niveiscabiei, assembly GCF_001419795.1. Taxonomy (GTDB): domain Bacteria; phylum Actinomycetota; class Actinomycetes; order Streptomycetales; family Streptomycetaceae; genus Streptomyces; species Streptomyces niveiscabiei. Next base: position 1,390 of record NZ_LIRL01000744.1, on the reverse strand, counting down.
CCCGCGACCTCGCCGCCCTCAGACCGGGCACGTACGGCGTCACCGGCACGGACGTCCACGCGGTCGTCGGCCCGGTCCTGCCCAACGCCCCGCACGACGCCGACACGGTCGTCCGCCGCCTGGAACGCGTCTCCTACGGCACGCTCGGCCCCGGCACGTCCGTACGCCTCACCCCGGACCTGCACGTCGGCGACCCGACGACGGCCCTCGGCCTGACGCACACGGACGTCCGGATCCCCGGCGAACTCGGCGCGCTGCCCGCCTGGTTCGTGCCCGGCGCGCGCCGCACCTGGGTGATCGCCGTGCACGGCCTCGGCGCGGGCCGCGAACACGCCCTGAACGTCCTGGGGTTCCTGCACCGCCGCCGCTTCCCGGTCCTCGTCCCCGCCTACCGGGGCGACGCGGGCGCGCCGCGCCAGCCGGACGGCCTCAACCACCTCGGGACGACGGAGTGGCGGGACGTCGACGCGGCGATCCGGTACGCCCTCGCGCACGGCGCCGACCGCGTGATCCTGCTCGGCTGGTCGACCGGCGCGGCGATGGCCCTGCGCGCGGCCACCCGCTCCGGCCTCGCCGACCGCGTCAGCGGCCTGGTCCTCGACTCGCCGGTCCTCGACTGGCAGCGGACCCTGCGCTCGCTGGCCGCCGCGCGCCGCACCCCGGGCGCCCTGCTCCCGCTGGCGGTCCGCGCGGCGCTGGGCCGCCTCAGCAACGGGCAGGAACCCCCGGACGACGACGCCGCGCTCACGCTCCCCGGCGTCCCCACGCTGATCGTCCACGGCCCCGGCGACACGGTCGCCCCCTGGGACCTCTCCCGCCGCCTCGCCGCGCGGACGCCCGCGCTCACGACCCTCCACGAGGTCCGTGACGCCCCGCACGGCGCGATGTGGAACGCCGACCCGGCGACGTACGAGGAGACCCTGCGGAGGTTCCTGACGCCGCTGATGTGAACGACCGGCATCGGCGGCGCCCAGGGGGGAGTTGGCCGAACGCCGCCCCTCGCCGGTGTGAGTCCCGGCACACCCGCCCGCCCCGGTAGCGGGGATTCCGCTTGGCCCCGTACCTGCCCCGAGCACCCGCTCCGACCCCTCGCCGCACCCCGTGCGTTGGCCAGTCCCGTAGCCCCCCGTGACATTCCGTTTGGGTTTTCGGACCGTCAACCGGAAGACTGCACCCGTGACGTCCCGTATCCCGCGCGACTCCAGGCTTCGACTCGTCCGCCCAGCGGGCCACGCGGGCGGCGGCGGCCAGGCCCGAGCGAGCCATTCTGGCCAGTTCCGCCGGGGCCGGTGTGCCTTCCGGTGGGCGGGGCGCGGCGCGGCGCGGGCGCCGCTGGTTCACAGCTGAGGGGGCGGCGGCCAGGGGTCGCGGGCGGACGAGTCGAAGCCTG
>NZ_LIRL01000743.1 GCF_001419795.1 Streptomyces niveiscabiei | reverse complement strand
TGTCGAGCCACTCGGAGACGGCGCTGCGGGGGGCGGGCTGCTTGTCGTACGGATCACCGGTGCCGTACGGCGCGCCGGGCGCGTGGGTCGGCCTCGGGGGTACGCCCGCGCCCTCCGGGGAGCCCGCAGGGCGCGGCACAGGGCTCGCATGCGTACCGCGCGCGTCCTGCGTCCCGTCGCTGTTCATCGCCCTGCCCCCTGACCAGCCGCTCCGTACACCATCAGCCGTCAATCTAACGCGCCCGCAAAGGGAGTTCACCGCTCCCGCGCCAGACCGCTCCGACACCGCCGTACGCCGTCACTGTCCACGGCGGACAACGCGTCGTCCGGAAGGCGCCCACATGGAGCATGCCCAGCTTGTCGCGCCCGTCCTAACCTGCGAGAAAACGGACGCGGGTACGCGTCACCCCCGCGGGAACCCGCCCGTACGCATCACCCGGTTCGCAACCCCTAGGAGCCCCCCATGACCGACCTCCCGCAGGAGCGCCGGATCGTCACCGCGATCCCCGGCCCCAAGTCGCAGGAGCTTCAGGCCCGCCGCCTGGCCGCCGTCGCGCAGGGCGTCGGTTCGGTGCTGCCGGTGTTCACCGCGCGCGCGGGAGGCGGGATCGTCGAGGACGTCGACGGCAACCGGATGATCGACTTCGGCTCCGGGATCGCGGTGACCAGCGTCGGCGCGTCCGCCGAGGCCGTCGTCCGGCGCGCGAGCGCGCAGCTCGCGGACTTCACGCACACCTGCTTCATGGTCACGCCGTACGAGGGGTACGTCGAGGTCGCCGAGGCGCTCGCCGAGCTGACGCCGGGTGAGCACGCGAAGAAGAGCGCGCTGTTCAACTCGGGCGCCGAGGCCGTCGAGAACGCCGTGAAGATCGCGCGGGCGTACACGAAGCGTCAGGCGGTCGTCGTCTTCGACCACGGCTACCACGGCCGGACCAACCTCACGATGGCCCTGACGGCCAAGAACATGCCCTACAAGCACGGTTTCGGGCCCTTCGCGCCGGAGGTGTACCGGGTGCCCGTCGCGTACGGCTACCGCTGGCCCACCGGCCCCGAGAACGCGGGCCCCGAGGCCGCCGCGCAGGCCATCGACCAGATCTCCAAGCAGGTCGGCGCGGACAACGTGGCCGCGATCATCATCGAACCGGTGCTCGGCGAGGGCGGGTTCATCGAGCCCGCGAAGGGCTTCCTGCCGGCGCTGAGCAAGTTCGCCGCCGACAACGGGATCGTCTTCGTCGCCGACGAGATCCAGTCCGGGTTCTGCCGCACCGGCCAGTGGTTCGCCTGCGAGGACGAGGGCATCGTCCCCGACCTGATCACCACCGCGAAGGGCATCGCGGGCGGGCTGCCCCTCGCCGCCGTCACCGGGCGCGCCGAGATCATGGACGCCGCGCACGCGGGCGGGCTCGGCGGCACCTACGGCGGCAACCCGGTCGCCTGCGCGGGCGCGCTCGGCTCCATCGAGACCATGAAGGCCCTCGACCTCAACGCCCGCGCGAAGGCGATCGAGGCGACCATGAAGGCCCGGCTGCTCGCCATGGCCGACAAGTTCGACGTCATCGGCGACGTGCGCGGGCGGGGCGCGATGATCGCCATCGAGCTGGTCAAGGACCGGGCCACCAAGGAGCCGAACCCCGAGGCCACGGCGGCTCTCGCCAAGGCCTGCCACCAGGAGGGGCTGCTGGTCCTGACCTGTGGAACGTACGGGAACGTCCTCAGGTTCCTGCCCCCGCTGGTCATCGGCGACGACCTGCTCAGCGAGGGCCTCGACATCATCGAAGGCGCGCTCGCGGCCGTCTGACGGGCGTGTGAAGAACGTGTGCGGGGAGGATGGCGGCTCCGGGGTCGGCCTGTTTTTGGGGCGTGAGCTGCCGTAGTTTCGTTCGTGATGAGAGATACACCCGCTCACGGGAGACCGTGGACGGTGCCGGGCCGGGGCCTCCCCAGCTTCGACCTGGTCGTGCCTCGCGCACACATCCGGAGCCACTGGTTCCGGTGATCTCCTCACCGATCGGACCGTCGCCCGCCCCAAACCCCCCGGGGCGGCGGCACCCCGATCCGGACGGCCGTCCCGGAACCACCCCCCCCTGTTCCGGGATGGCCGACCTCCTTCCAGAGGTGCGGACCACTTGCAGGGCCCCGGTTCTCTGAATCGGGGCTTCTTTTTCGGGCGAGTGGCGATACGATACGTCTCGTCTCGCCACTCGATTCTGGAGATCCCATGGAACGATTCGTCGACGTCGCCCCCCGAACCCGCCTCTGGGCCGAGGAGCGCGGCGACCCGCACGCGCCCCCGCTCCTGCTCGTCATGGGCGCCCAGGCGTCCGGCCTCGGCTGGCCCGAGCCCCTCGTGGACCTCCTCGCCGCCCGCCACCGCGTCATCCGCTACGACCACCGCGACACCGGGCGCTCCACCTGGGGGTTCGACGAGCGCCCGTACCCGATCACCGCGCTCGCGCGGGACGCCGTCGCCGTGCTGGACGCGTTCGGTGTCTCGCGCGCGCACGTGGTGGGGCTGTCGCTCGGCGGGATGCTGACGCAGCTCCTGCTCGCCGACCACCCCGAACGGCTGCTCAGCGCGACCCTCATGGGCACGAGCGCGCTCAGCGAGACGCCGTACGCGGGCGGGGAGCTGCCCGGCATCGATCCCGACGTCCTCGCGCTGTGGTCCCTACCAGTGCCGGACGATCTGACGCTCGGCCAGGAGCTGGACCGGCGCGTCGAGCACTGGCGCGCGCTGCACGGGACGCTGCTGCCGTTCGACCCCGCGTACTACCGCGCGCTGGAGGGGGCGATCATCGAGCACACCGGGCACCACCGGGTGAACACCGCGCACGGGCGCGCGGACAGCGACGGGATGCTCCGCACGGACGCGCTCGCGCGCAACGCCGTGCCGACGCTGGTGATCGAGGCACCGGCCGAGCCGGTGTTCCCGCCGCCGCACGCCCGGCATCTCGCGCAGGTGGTCGGGGCAGCGCGGCTGGTGGAGGTACCCGGGATGGGGCACGCGCTGCCACCGGAGGTCTGGGAGCCGCTGGCGAAGGCGATCCTGGAACACACGGGCGCGTGA
>NZ_LIRL01000742.1:9050-9271 GCF_001419795.1 Streptomyces niveiscabiei | reverse complement strand
GCGGGGTGCTGTTCCGGCCGCCGGAGGGGGTGCAGCAGGTCACTGGGCCCCCATGACTCGGCGGTGCAGTCCGCCGTCGTACTCGGGTGATCCGGTGTCCTGGGGGTCCAGGTCGATGCGGACGGTGTGGATGGTTCCGGTGAACTCGTTGTCGAGGGCGGGGTAGTCGTCGCTCACGGGTGTGCTCAGGTCCACGCCGATGTCGAGGGTCTCGTCGAAGG
>NZ_LIRL01000742.1:0-9027 GCF_001419795.1 Streptomyces niveiscabiei | reverse complement strand
GACGAGCAGGACGGCCGTGCCGCCCTTGCCCAGGCCCGCGCCGTCGTAGGCGAAGTCGAGCCGGATCTCGTGCCGTCCCGGTGGCAGGGGCCGGTCGCCGCGCACCGTGTACAGGCTCATGCCGAAGTAGTTGTAGGCGTAGGCGGGCCTGCCCTGGGTGAAGTACAGGGTCCAGCCGCCGAACCGGCCGCCCTGGGCGATGAGTACGCCCTCGGTGGTGGCCTCGGTGAGGTCGACGTCGGCGGTGATGCTGTGGGAGCGGTTCTTGACGTTCGGGGTGGTCTCCTCGGTGAACCGCCGCATGCCCGCGCGGTAGGTGACGGAGGTGCGGTCGCCGAGCAGGTCGATCCGGCCGGCCATGGCCGGGTTCTCCCGCTCGGTGACCCGGTCGTCCAGCGGGAAGACCTGGTGCTTCGCCGCCTCGATCAGGAACAGGTCCTGCAACCGGCGCAGTTTCCGCGGGTGTTCGGCGGCGAGGTCGTGCGCCTGGCTCCAGTCCGTGGTCAGGTCGTACAGCTCCCACACGTCGTCGGTGAACCTGCGGTCGCCCTCGGGCACCATCTCCCAGGGGATGCCGTGCCGGGTGACCGCCATCCAGCCGTCGTGGTAGATGCCCCGGTTGCCGCACATCTCGAAGTACTGGGTACGGCGGTGCTCGGGCGCCTGCGGGTCGGTGAGCGTCGGCTGCATGCTGGTGCCCTCGATGGGCTGCTGGGCCACGCCGTCCACGCTGAACGGCGCGGGGACGCCCACGCAGTCCAGGATCGTGGGGAGTACGTCGATCACGTGCGCGAACTGGTGGCGCAGTCCGCCGCGTTCGATGATCCCGCGGGGCCAGTGCAGGATCATCCCGTCGCGGGTGCCGCCGAGGTGCGAGGCGACCTGCTTGGTCCACTGGTAGGGGGTGTTGAGGGCCAGGGCCCAGCCGGCCGGGGCGATCGGGTAGCTGAGGGGGCCGCCGATGTCGTCGATGTGGTCGATCATCTCGTCGGGGTCGTCCACGATGCCGTGTCCGAGCCGGTGCTCGACGATCGTCCCCTCGATGCCGCCCTCCCCCGAGGCGCCGTTGTCGCCGAGGATGTAGAGGACGATCGTGTTGTCGAGTTCGCCGAGTTCCTCCAGGGCGTCGAGGAACCGGCCGACCTGGACGTCGGCGTGTTCGGTGAAGCCGGCGAACGTCTCCATGAACCGGGCGGACAGCCGGCGCTGGTTGTCGCTGAGTTCGTCCCAGTGGGGTACGCCCTCGGCCCAGGGGGCGAGTCTCGTGTGCGGGGGTACGACGCCGAGGTCCTTCTGCCGCTGGAGGGTGATCTCGCGCTGGCGGTCCCAGCCGTGGTCGAACCGGCCGCGGTACTTCTCCCGCCAGGCGGGGGCCACGTGCAGGGGTGCGTGTGCGGCGCCGAGGGCGAGGTAGGTGAAGAACGGGCGGCCCGGGGTCAGGGTCCGCTGGGTGCGCACCCAGTCGATGACGTGGTCGACGAGGTCTTCCGAGAGGTGGTAGCCGTCCTCGGGCCTGCGGTCCGGCTCGATGGGGGTGGTGCCCTGGTAGAGCAGCGGGTACCAGTGGTTCATCTCGGCGCCCATGAACCCGTAGAAGGTGTCGAAGCCCTCTCCGGTGGGCCAGCGGTCGAAGGGTCCGACGGCGCTGATCTCGCGCGGCGGGGTCTGGTGCCATTTGCCGAAGGCGGCCGTGCTGTAGCCGTTGCCCTGGAGGATCTGGGCCATGGTCGCCGCGCTGCGCGGCCGGAACCCGTTGTAGCCGGGGGCGGCGGTGGTCATCTCGGTGGTGCCGCCCATGCCCACCGAGTGGTGGTTGCGCCCGGTCAGCAGGGCCTGCCGGGTGGGCGAGCACAGGGCCGTCACGTGGAAGCGGGTGTAGCGCAGCCCGTTGCCGGAGAGCCGCTCAGCCGCGGGCATCTCGCAGGGGCCACCGAAGGCGCTGGAGGTGCCGAATCCGAGGTCGTCGACGAGCACGATCACGACGTTCGGCGCGCCTTCGGGCGGGGGGACCGGGCCGATCGGGGTGAAGGGGGTCTCCTGGTCGTGGATGTCCATCGCCGTCGTCAGGGGCCTGCGGGCGTCGGGGCGCGGGAGGATGTGCCGTCCGGCGTCGAACTCGCTCACGTATTCTCCGATTCGGTGCACGGCGGGGAAATGTCATGCCCTCGCATCGCGGCGGAAATACCGGCGAAATGCGGCTGCCGATCGGTGAATTGCCGGGTGCGACGCGATAAAAATGGCAGCCGCCGGCGAGGGCGGTCAACGAAACGTCGTGGATTTCCGCGGACCGGTTTTCGATGAGGGCCATAGAAAACTTCTATGGCTGGGCCGGCCCGTCCTGGGTGGGTGCGGAGGCCAGGGTGACGAAGGCCTGGGCGGCCGGGGAGAGCGGGCCGAATCGCCAGACCAGGCGGCCGTGGCGGGTCAGTCGCGGCCGGGGGGACAGCATCCGTGCCCCGCGCAGCACGGCGTCCCTCGCCATGGAGGCCGGCAGCAGTGCGGCGCCGACGCCGGACAGGACCAGGGGGACGATCATCGCGCGGTGCGCCGTCTCCACGGTGATGCGGGGGACGACGCCCAGGACGGTGCACACCTCGTCGACGGCCGCGCGGGTCTCGGTGCCCGGGGGTGTCACGATCAGGTCCAGGGCGGCCAGTTCGCGCGAGGTGATGGTGTCGCCCGGCGGATGCGGGTGGTCGGGGGGCAGCACGACGTGCATCTCCTGCTCCGGCAGGTCGATGCCGCGCAGGTCGCCGGTGGGGACCGAGGCGTCCACCAGGCCGAGTTCGCACTGCCCGGCCGCGACCATGTGGGCCACGGCCGGGCCCTGTTCGGGGTCGGCGACCCGGACGGCGACCTTCGGGTGCGCGCGGTGGAAGCGGCCGAGCATCCCGGCGAGCGGGTCGACCGAGAGGGTCGTCTGGGAGACGATGTCGAGCCGTCCGCCGCTGAGGCCGAGCACTTCGTGGACCAGCGACCGGGCCGTGGACAGGTCGCGCAGGACCTGCCGGGCCGGCTGGAGCAGTGCCTGGCCCGCCGCGGTGAGCGCGACCCCGTGCGGGAGGCGGTGGAAGAGCTGCCCTCCGCATTCGCGTTCCAGGGTGCGGATCGCGTGGGACAGCGAGGGCTGGGCGACGTGGAGTGCGACGGCCGCGGCCGTGAAACCGCCGTGCTCGGCCACGGCGAGGAAATACTCCAGCTGTCGTCGTTCCATCAGATCTCCGCGCGTCCCGGGGTCGCCGCACGTACCGGTCCGACGGGCGGCAGGGACAGTATGTTCCGGCCCGCCCTCACCGGACGCGCGGGATACCGGACCCCGAGGAGTCGCCGCGTCCTGTTTCCCGTGCCTCCGATTTCGCGGCCGCTCCTGGATGCCGCGTGCCCCCTCGCCTTTTGGGCCGTCGCCCCGCCCTCCGTACAATTTGAGCCCGAACGGCGTGTCGTCCCGGGTACACCGCCCGTGGCGCCGCGCGGACCCAGGAGGCAGCGTGCCCGGACAGCGATCCATCACCGAAGCCGAACGGCTGGCCTCGGTCAAGCTCGGCGGCATCCCGATCCGGCGCGAGCAGATGGCGGCGGTGGCCAACATCCACCGGGCCGCCTCGGCTGTCCGCCAGCACCTGGAGAACTCGGTGCTGCGCGAGTCGGACCTGACGTGGACGGCCTTCGTCGTGCTGTGGGTGGTGTGGGTCTGGGGCGAGTCGGAGACCCGGCACGTCGCCGAGGAGTCGGGCATCTCCAAGGGCACCCTCACGGGCGTGACCCGGACCCTGGAGGGGCGCGGTCTCCTGCGCCGCTCCGGCCATCCCGACGACGGGCGGCTCGTCCTGGTCGGCCTCACCGACAAGGGCGAGGAGTTCATGCGGGACGTCTTCCCCGACTTCAACGCGGAGGAGGCGTTCGTGACGGAGCGGCTCAGCGACGCCGAGTGCCGCGACCTCGCCGAGTCACTGCGGCGGGTCGTGCTCCAGATCGAGGAGAACGGGGAGGAGCGCCGGCGGACGCTGCTGGCGGGGGCGGAGCCGGCGCCTCGCCGCAGCGGGCGGCGGGCGAAGGGCTGAGGGCTGGGGGCGGCCGGGCCGTATGCGTGTGCGCCCCGCGTTCGCGGCCGTCCGTCAGGACGTTCCCCCTGCGGGCGGGGTGGAGCCGGAAGTGAGCTTCTCCACGCGCCGCATGACGTCCCGGCAGAAGGCCCCGACCGCGTCGGGATCGTCGGTGAACTGCGACGGTTTCACGCAGAACGTCGTGAAGCCCTGCTCCAGTTGCTCGGGGATCGACTCCAGCGCCCGGCCGAGGTCCGCGCACGAGTGGTCGTCGGGGAACACCGCGCGGGTGCCGCCGATCATCTCCAGGTCGGCGATGTCGCGACCGGCGGCCCGCATCGCGTCCGCGAGGACCCGCATCTCCTCGGGCGTGGGCCGGCCGAGCGGGTTGAAGGCGTGGCCGTGGCGGACGATCCGGCGCACCATCGCGTCGTGCATGCCGGCTCCGCCGAAGCACAGCCGGGGTCCGTCGGGGCGGTACGCCTTGGGCTCGAAGTACACGTTCTCGAAGCGGTAGTGCTCGCCCTGGTGGGAGGCCGGGGACGGGCCCCACAGCTTCGCCCAGATCTCCAGGTGTTCGTCGAGGAGTCTGCCGCGCCTGCTGAACGGGACCCCGAGGGCGTCGTACTCGTCGCGGCTCCAGGACACGTTGGGCAGCACCGTCAGGCGTCCCTCGGACAGCAGGTCCAGGGTGCCGAGTTCGCGGGCGAGGAGCAGGGGGTGGCGCAGCGGGGCGATCACCGCGGAGGCGGCGAGGCGGACGCGTACGGTGACGGCGGCGATCGCGGCGAGCAGGGTCAGGGAGTGGGGCCAGGGGGTGTGCGGGTCCTGGTTGCCCGGCAGGGCGTAGTCGCGCGGGTTGCCCATGACGCCGTTCGCGCCCGCGTCGGGGCCGAGCACGATGTGCTCGCTGATCATCACGGAGTCGAACCCGGCGTCCTCGGCCTCGCGCGCCCAGCGCACCAGCGTCGGCAGGTCGGCGCGGCCTTGGGTCATGGTCCAGTTCTCGCTGAGGACCAGTTGCATACGGGGTGCGGTGGTCATCGTGGCGCGGCTCCGTTCCTGGTGCGGTGTCTTCGGCCCACCAGATAATCGTTTGGCCTCAAACTGTAGGAGCGGATCCGGCCGCCGACAAGAGTCCGTCCTCACCGCCACGGGGTGTGCGCCTACCGCGACGGCGCACACCCCTCGGCGTCGCGCAGGATGCGCAGGATGCGTTCCAGGTGCCGGCGGTCGTCCACCGAGAGGGGGCCGGTGACGCGGCTGCGGAGGTGGGCGACGTGCGCGGCCATCGCGCGGTCCAGGGCCGCCCGGCCCTCCTCGGTCAGGGTGGGACGAGCCCGGACGGCCGTGACGTCGGTGTCCGTGCGCTGCACGCGCTACACCGGGGCGAACGGGACCTGAGCCTCGTACCCGTACGGCGAAGGTCCTGGATCGGGGGCCGGGTTCGCGGGCGAACCTGCCAACAGCAGTGGTACTCAGGCGAGTCGTACGAGAACTGTCCGCTTCTTCGGCCGTCCCGGGCGCCGCACAGTGGTGGCACGCCGCACCGAAGGCCGGGAGAGGCGGCTTCGAGCCGTGCTCGGGCTCTTCCCGGGGATCACAGGATGAGGGACAGGAACGATGTCGGGATCTGAATACTCGAAGGGCGCGCCCCGGCGTGCTTTTCTCAAGCGCGCGACGGTGGCGACCGCGGTGGCGGCGCCGGTGGGGGCCATGGCTCTGGGAGCGCCGCCCGCCGCCGCGGCGGGGAGGTTCGCCGATCCGCTGGTTCCCGAGCCCGTCCCCCAGCAGTCTCCGTCGTCCGACGGCTTCGTGGAGGTGCCCGGCGGAAGGCTCTACGTCCGGGACACCGGCGGCACGGGAACGCCTGTCGTGTTCGATCACGCGGGCACCGGCAGCGCGCTGGCGTGGCCGTACCAGCAGCCCGCGCTGGCCAGGGCCGGATACCGGGTGATCACCTATTCGCGGCGCGGTTACTACCGGTCCTCGGACCCGGCCCCCGACCAGCAGCCGTCCTCGGAGGATCTGCTGGCGGTGGCCGACCAGCTCGGGCTGAAGCGGTTCCACCTGGTGGGTGCGGCGTTCGGCGGTTTCGTCGCCACCGACTTCGCGCTCTCCTACCCGGGGCGGCTGCTGAGCCTGGTGTCCGTCAACAGCCAGATGGGCGTCCAGGAACCCGGGTTCACCGACATCCTCACCCGGCTCCTGCCCCAGGCGTTCAGCGGTCTGCCGGACTCCTTCCGGGAGGTCGGCGCGCCCTACCGGGCGGTCAATCCGCAGGGCGTCCAGGCCTGGGAGGAGATCGCGCGGCAGTCCCGCCCCGGGGCGGGCCCGTGGCCGACGCTGAGGCACCGGATCACCTTCGACCTGCTGGAGACCATCGGGGTCAGGACCCTGCTCACGGCGGGGGCCGCCGACCTGTTCATGCCTCCGCCGCTGGTCAGGATGGTGGCGGGCCACTTGCCCAACGCCTCCGTGCTCACGTTCGCCGAGGCCGGCCACTCCCTCCCGTGGGAGCGGCCCAGCGCCTTCAACCAGAAGCTCCTACAGTTCCTCGCGGGGGCCCGTTTCCCCGAGGGCTCCCACTGCTGACCCGCGCCGCGAGCTGCGGCAGTCGACCGCGGGCCGTCGGGGGTGTCGTCGCACGTGAGAAACCCGGCGACGGCGGCGATCACCCCCGGGATACTGGTCTCCCATGGATGAGGTCGAAGTCGTCGTCGCCCACTCCGAGCGCGTGACGCTGCGCGTCGGGGACGTGTTCCTGAAGGTGGACGCCGATCCGGCGCGCCTCGATGCCGAGGCCGAGGCGATGGCGCTGGCGCCGGTCCCGACCCCGGAGATCCTGTGGCGCAAGCCGTCCGTACTCGCCCTCACCGCGCTCCCGGGGGCGACGCTCGGGCGCCTCGGCGGGCCGTCGACCGGCTCGCCGGCGGCGTGGGCCGCGGCGGGCGCCGCCATCCGGACGCTGCACGACGCGCCGGTGCCGTCCCGGCCGGGCCAGGCCGGCCGGAGCATCCCCGCGCTGGCGGCGGAACTCGACGCCGAGTGCGAGCGCCTTGTGGCCGACGGCGTCCTGCCCGCGGACCTGGTCGCCCGCAACCGCCGGGTCGCCGAGGCCGCGCTGAGGCCGTGGACCTCGGCGTTCACCCACGGCGACCTCCAGATCGCGCACGTCTTCGTCGACGGCGAGAAGGTCACGGGCATCATCGACTGGTCCGAGGCGGGCCGGGGCGATCCCCTGTACGACCTCGCCGTCTTCACCCTCGGACACGAGGAGCACCTCCGCGACGTCATCGCCGGCTACGGCGCCGACGTCGACCTCGACGTGATCCGCGCGTGGTGGTCACTGCGCAGCCTGCTGGCGGTGCGCTGGCTGGCCGGGCACGGCTTCGACCCGTTCGCGCCGGGCTGTGAGGTCGACGTACTGCGAGCCCGGATGTGAGGCGGCCCGGCGGCTCAGCGCCGTCGCTGAGGAAGGAGCCGTCCTGCTGCGCGACTAGGGCCGCGCCCTGCCGCTCACCGCAGGATGGGCCCGCGACATCGCGCCCATCGGGACGCCGACCGGCGCCCTCGTGATCGCAGAGTCAGCTCCCAGGCGAAGCCCACGACGGTGACCAGCCCGCGCGACGAGATCACCGAACGCGCGGGGCGCGTCTCCTACCGTCCCGGCGTCGACACCATCGGCACGGTGATCCCGGGATCGGCGCTGCCGGGTGGCGCGATCGACCACATCGGCGACGACGCACTCGCGGCCAGCGCCTACGACCAGACGCGCACCCTGACGGTCCCTTGAGGACGGCGACTACGTCATCAGCCTCCGCTCGATCCTGAGCGACCGGACCCTGACCGTCGACGGCAAGCAGGTCGCCGCCAGACACAGCCGCCGCGACGACACTCTCACCGGTATCTCCGCGCGTGTCCGCCTCACGGCGGGGTCCCACCGGATCGGCGTGGCGGTGCGGGGCTATCACGCCGACGTGAAGACGTGAACCCCGGAGAGGTGGAGTGCGCCGAAGGCGTCGCCCCGGAGCCGGAAGGGCTGAGCGTCCGCCTCACGGTCAGGAACACCGGCACGCGCACCGGCCAGGCGGTTCCGCAGATCCAGCTCGGCGCCAGCTCCGAGGTGCGGACCGCGAAGCAGCCCCTGCGGGCGCTGGTCGGCTACCGGAAGGTCCGTCTGGCGCCGGGCGAGTCCCGCAGCATCACGGTCACCGTCGCGAAGCGGCAGCTACAGCACTGGGACAGCGCCGCGCACGGCTGGGTCGTGGGCGGCCGTTCCCGGGACGTCTGGGCGGGGCCGTCGGCCGGGGACCTACCGCTGCGCCGGCGGGTCACGCTGCCTGCCGGCCTTGGGCGGACGGGGCGGTGACCGCGCCGCGTCAGGCCGCCGTCAGCACCTCGCGGTAGCGCTTCGCGTGGCCGGTGAGGGTCTCGTCGTCCAGGCCCCGGCCGGCTCCGTGCACGACCAGGGACTCGGCGAGCTTCATCCCGGTCGGACGGGCCCATGCCTCCATGGGTTTCAGCAGGTCGCCGATGGTGTGCCGGTGGGCCCCGTCGGGCCGGTAGGCCTCGGCGGTGCTGCCGGTCGAGATGGCGAGCCGCAGCGTCTTGCCGTGCAGCGCGCTGCTTCCGGGGCCGTACGCCCAGCCCCGGGTCAGGACCACGTCCAGCCACTCCTTGAGGAGGGCGGGCATCGAGTACCAGTAGAGGGGGAATTGCAGCACCACGTGGTCGTGGTCGAGCAGCAGTCTCTGTTCGTGCGGCACGTCGATGCGGAAGCCCGGGTACCAGGCGTAGAGATCGTTGACGGTGATGTTCTCCTCCTCCCGGAGGGCGTGGACGAGTGCGGCGTTCACGCGGGACTCGGACAGACGGGGGTGGGCGAGAACGACGAGGGTCCTGCTGGCCGGGTTCGGCATGGGGAGGTCTCCGTGGGATGCGGTGGGTTCGGTACGGGAGGTTGCGCGGTCGGGCGGGACGG
>NZ_LIRL01000741.1 GCF_001419795.1 Streptomyces niveiscabiei | reverse complement strand
GGGTGCGGGCGAGGTGGGCGGCGGTGCCCGCCTGCGCGTTGGCGACGGCCATGTGGTGGGCGACCACGTCGTGCAGCTCGCGGGCGATGCGCATCCGCTCCTCGGTGACGCGCAGGCGGGCCTCCTCCTCGCGGGTGCGTTCCGCGTGCGCGGCCCTGGCCTGCACGGATTCGAGGTAGGCGTGCCGCAGCCGGGAGCGGGAGCCGACGGCCACGGGGAACAGCAGCCACAGTCCGGTGCCGACGGTCTTGAGGAGGAAGAGGTTCCAGGTCGGGTCGACGGCGACGCCGGTGACGGCGAGGGCGCCCGTCGTCGTCCAGGCGTACGTGCGGCTGGTCCGGTGGTCGGTCAGTGCCGCGATCCAGTACAGCGCCGCCATCACCGGCGCCAGCAGCATCGGACTCGGCAGGTAGCCCAGGCCGATCAGCGTCGTCGCGCCCGCCCCGGTGACCACCAGGACCCCGCGCGGCCAGCGGCGGCACCCCAGCACGGCGACGCACAGCACTATCGCCAGGGCGGTCACGAACAGCTCGGGCGCGTTGTCGTCCGGCGCCGGGTTGCCGTCCGTGCTGATGGAGGTGCCGAACTGGACGCAGGCGTACAGGGCGACCGCCGTCACCGCGTCCACGGTCCGCGGGTGCAGGTCGGCGTACCGCTCCAGGCTGCTGGCCATCGGTCCTCTCCGGCTCGGTGCTGCTCGTCCACCATGAACGATGCCTGGTCACACCGGCCGGGACATCCTGCCTGAGCTGGCGATGCGCCTACCGAAGGCGGAGGACGACGTACTGCACCTGCGGTACGCCGTCCTCCTGAGCCGAAAAGCCCCTACCCGTCCAGCGATGTCATGACGTGCTTGATCCGCGTGTAGTCCTCGAACCCGTAGCCCGACAGGTCCTTGCCGTAGCCGGACTTCTTGAACCCGCCGTGCGGCATCTCGGCGACGAGCGGGATGTGCGTGTTGATCCACACGCACCCGAAGTCGAGCCGCTTGGACATGCGCATGGCGCGGCCGTGGTCCTTGGTCCAGACGGAGGAGGCGAGGGCGTAGTCGACGCCGTTGGCCCACTCGACGGCCTGGTCCTCGTCGGTGAAGGACTGGACGGTGATGACCGGCCCGAAGACCTCGTTCTGGATGATCTCGTCGTCCTGCTTGAGCCCGGAGACGACGGTCGGCGCGTAGAAGTACCCGGTCTCGCCGACCCGGTGCCCGCCGGCCTCGACCTTGGCGTGCGCGGGCAGCCGCTCGATGAACCCGGAGACCTGCTTGAGCTGGTTCGGGTTGTTCAGCGGGCCGAAGAGAACGTCCTCGTCGTCCGGGTGCCCGGTCTTGGTGTCGGCGGCGGCCTTGGCGAGCGCGGCCACGAACTCGTCGTGGATCGACTCCTGGACGAGGACGCGGGTGGCGGCCGTGCAGTCCTGGCCGGCGTTGAAGAACCCGGCGACGGAGATGTCCTCGACGGCCTTGGCGAGGTCGGTGTCCTCGAAGACGACGACGGGAGCCTTGCCGCCCAGCTCCAGGTGGACGCGCTTGAGGTCCCTGGACGCGGACTCGGCGACGGACATGCCGGCGCGCACGGAGCCGGTGATGGAGGCCATGGCCGGGGTGGGGTGCTCGATCATGCGGCGGCCGGTGTCGCGGTCGCCGCAGACGACGTTGAAGACGCCGGTCGGCAGGATCGAGCCCATGATCTCGGCCATGAGGACGGTCGACGCCGGGGTCGTGTCGGACGGCTTCAGCACGACCGTGTTGCCCGCGGCGAGGGCCGGCGCGAACTTCCAGACGGCCATCATCATCGGGTAGTTCCAGGGCGCGACCTGCGCGCAGACCCCGACCGGCTCGCGCCGGACGATGGAGGTCATGCCGTCCATGTACTCCCCGGCGGAGCGCCCTTCCAGCATGCGCGCGGCGCCCGCGAAGAAGCGGATCTGGTCGACCATGGGCGGGATCTCTTCGGACCGGGTGAGCCCGACCGGCTTGCCGGTGTTCTCGACCTCGGTGGCGATGAGGTCCTCGGCGCGCTCCTCGAACGCGTCGGCGATCTTCAGCAGCGCCCGCTGCCGCTCGGCGGGGGTGGTGTCGCGCCAGCCGGGGAACGCGGCTGCGGCGGCGGCCATGGCGGCGTCGACGTCGGCGTCGCCGGACAGGGGGGCGGTCGCGTACGCCTCGCCCGTGACGGGGTTGACGACCTCGGTCGTCCGCCCGTCGGCGGCGTCACGGAACTCGCCGCCTATGTAGTTGCGCAGCCGACGCAATTCGGTGCTCACGGCCGGTTCCTCCCGGTATCGCAGGTGTCCACTGACTGAGACACCACCCTAGTCCGCCGAATCGGTTTTCCGACACCCCCACCCCCACTGCACTTGCGAAATCCGCAGATCTGAGCCACCGTGACGACGGATTTCATCGTCACGGCCTTGCGGGACGAACGAGACGTCATGCAGAGTGGCCCTCGTGGCCAACCGAAGCACCGACAAGCCCCCCGGCAAGCACCTCGACTCCGTGAGCCTCGCGATCATCGAGCAGCTCCAGGAGGACGGCCGCCGCCCCTACGCGGCGATCGGCAAGGCCGTCGGCCTCTCCGAGGCGGCCGTGCGCCAGCGCGTCCAGAAACTCCTCGACCAGGGCGTCATGCAGATCGTCGCGGTCACGGATCCGCTGACCGTCGGCTTCAGGCGGCAGGCGATGGTCGGGGTCCACGTCGAGGGTGACGTCGAGGCGGTGGCGGACGCGCTCACGGCCATGGACGAGTGCGAGTACGTGGTGATGACGGCCGGCTCCTTCGACCTGATGGTGGAGATCGTCTGCGAGGACGACGACCACCTCCTGGAGGTCATCAACCACCGCATCCGGGCCGTCCCCGGCGTGCGCTCCACCGAGAGCTTCGTCTACCTGAAGCTCAAGAAGCAGACCTACATGTGGGGAACCCGATGAAGGACCTGAGCAAGTCCGCCTACGAGCACCTGTGGATGCACTTCACCCGCATGTCGTCGTACGAGAACTCCCCCGTCCCGACGATCGTGCGCGGCGAGGGCGCCTACATCTACGACGACCGGGGCCGCCGCTACCTCGACGGCCTGGCGGGTCTCTTCGTCGTCCAGGCCGGGCACGGCCGCACCGAGCTCGCCGAGACGGCGTTCAAGCAGGCGCAGGAGCTGGCGTTCTTCCCCGTCTGGTCGTACGCGCACCCGAAGGCGATCGAGCTGGCGGAGCGCCTCGCGGGCGAGGCCCCCGGCGACCTGAACAAGGTGTTCTTCACGACCGGCGGCGGCGAGGCCGTCGAGACGGCGTGGAAGCTGGCCAAGCAGTACTTCAAGCTGACCGGCAAGCCGACGAAGCACAAGGTCATCTCCCGGACGGTCGCCTACCACGGCACCACCCACGGCGCCCTCTCCATCACCGGCCTCCCCCCGCTGCGCGCCCCCTTCGAGCCGCTCGTCCCCGGCGCGCACAAGGTCGCGAACACCAACATCTACCGCGCCCCGATCCACGGTGACGACCCGGTCGCCTTCGGCCGCTGGGCCGCCGACCAGATCGAGCAGCAGATCCTCTTCGAGGGCCCGGACACGGTCGCGGCGGTCTTCCTGGAGCCCGTCCAGAACGCGGGCGGCTGCTTCCCGCCGCCGCCCGGCTACTTCCAGCGGGTGCGCGAGATCTGCGACCAGTACGACGTGCTGCTCGTCTCCGACGAGGTGATCTGCGCGTTCGGGCGGCTCGGTACGACGTTCGCGTGCGACAAGTTCGGCTACGTACCGGACATGATCACCTGCGCGAAGGGCATGACCTCGGGCTACTCCCCGATCGGCGCCTGCATCGTCTCCGACCGCCTCGCCGAGCCCTTCTACCGGGACGGCAACGCCTTCCTGCACGGCTACACCTTCGGCGGCCACCCCGTCTCCGCGGCCGTCGCCCTCGCCAACCTCGACCTCTTCGAGCGCGAGAACCTCAACCAGCACGTCCTCGACAACGAGGCCGCCTTCCGCGCGACCCTGGAGAAGCTCCACGACCTCCCGATCGTCGGCGACGTCCGCGGCAACGGCTTCTTCTACGGCATCGAACTCGTCAAGGACAAGGCCACGAAGGAGTCCTTCGACGCGGAGGAGACCGAGCGCATCATCTACGGCTTCCTCTCCAAGGCCCTCTTCGACAACGGCCTGTACTGCCGCGCCGACGACCGCGGCGACCCGGTCGTCCAGCTCGCGCCGCCGCTGATCGCGAACCAGGAGACGTTCGACGAGATCGAGCAGATCCTGCGCCGGACGCTGACCGAGGCGTGGTCGAAGCTCTGATCGTCTGATGTACGGCCCCGCGCGCGCCCGTTCGAGTGAGAAACGGCGCCGCGGGGCCGTGTGCTGTCCGGCATTCCAGGAACCCCCCGCCTAGCGTGCAGTGACCGATCGCCCCTGCCTTTCGTTCCCCCGGACGGGGGAAACGGCACGGGAACTACGGATCTGAACGAAGGTGTACGCCCATGGAGGCCCCGCCGGACAACGACGTGCTCTGGGCACGCTCCCTGCACTTCACGCACCGCGACGGCACCCCCGGCCTCGGCGGTGTCTCGGTGGGCGTCCGCGAGGGCGAGATCCTCGCCGTCACCGGCCCGCGCGGAAGCGGCAAGACGACGCTGCTGCACTGCCTCGCCGGCCTGACCCCCGCCCAGCGCGGCGAGGTCTGGTTCAACAGCGTCCCCGTCCACACGATGGGCCCGGCCGCCCGCGAACGGCTCCGCCGCGACCGCTTCGGCTGGATCGACCCGGCGCCGACGCTGGTCCCCGAACTGAACGTGTGGGAGAACGCGGCGCTCCCCCTCATGCTGCGCGGTACGAGCCGCCGGCGCGCCAAGGCCGCCGCGCTGGAGTGGCTGGAGCGGCTCGACGTCGGGGACAAGGCGCGGGCGCGGCCCGGGGAGTTGACGCAGGCGCAGCGGCAACGGGTGTGCATCACCAGGGCGTTGGCACCGGCGCCGTCGGTCCTCTTCGCCGACGAACCGACGGCACCCCTCCACCAGGCCGACAGGGCCCACGTGTTGAGGACCCTGACGACAGCGGCCCGCTCCCACGGCATCACGGTGGTCCTGGCGACGAACGACCCCGACACGGCGGCGCTGGCCGACCGCACGATGCCCCTCCTGGACGGCCGCCGCGTCACCACCGTCCACCTCCCCCCGCCCACCGATCCGGAAGGCCGCCCCGCGTGCTCGCTCTCCGCCTGACCCGAGCCGCCCACCCGGCAGTCCACGCGCGCCGCCTGGCGGTCTCGGCGGCGGCCACAGGAACGGG
>NZ_LIRL01000740.1 GCF_001419795.1 Streptomyces niveiscabiei | reverse complement strand
GCCGTCGCGCTGGCCGCCGCGCTCCTCAGCGGACGCCCCTGGGTCCTCGCCCTCGCCGCCGCACCCCTGGTGCTGCTCGCCCTCGCCCTGCCGAGCGGACCGCGTCCCGAGAACGTGACGGCCGAGGTCGAGGTGGAGCCGCGGCGCTGCTTCGAAGGCGAACAGGTGACGGTGCGCATCATGCTGTCCTACGACGGCGGACCCGCCCGCCTGGACCCCGGCGTCGCCCTCGGCCACCGGATCCGGCTCGACCACCTCGCGGTCGGCCCGCACCGCGTCGAACTCGTCCTGAGCGCAAGGAGCTGGGGCCGCTGGACCCTCGGCACGGTCGACGTCGACGTCTACGACCCCGGCGGGCTGGTCCGGCGCACCGTACGCGCCGACCTCGGTGAGATCGCCGTCTTCCCGCTGCCCGAACACGCCGGCCTCACACCCATCCCGGTCCGCCTGCCGCAACGCCTCGGCGAGCACACCGCCGTACAGCGCGGCGAGGGCGTCGAGGTCACCGGCGTGCACCCGTACGTGCGCGGCGAACGGCAGCGGCGGGTCCATTGGCCGGCCACCACCCGGCGCGGCACCCTCCAGGTCCACCAGTTCGCCGCGGAGCGCGCCGCCGACACCGTGGTGCTGCTGGACGTACTCGCCGACGTGGTCGACCCGGTCACCGGCACGTCCTCGCTCGACGAGACCTTCCGGGCCGCCGCCGGGCTGGTCCGCGCCTATCTGCGCACCCACGACCGGGTCGGCGTCGTATCGGTCGGCGGCGCGACCCGCTGGCTGCGGCCGGGCAGCGGCCAGGGGTACTTCTACCGCATCGTCGAGAGCGTGCTGGACGTCCGCAAGGACGCCGTGCACCGCACGGAGGGACTCGGCCCGCTGCCCCCGCCCGCGCTGCCCGAGGGCGCGCTGGTGTACGTCTTCACGCCGCTGACCGACCGGCGGATCTTCGACGTCCTGCACCAGGTGCGCGGACGGGCCAACCCGATGGTCGTCGTCGAGATCCCCGCCGGCGAGCCCGTCCCCGAACCCGGCGACAGCGCGGGGGAACTCGCGCTGCGGCTGTGGCGGGCCGACCGCGACGCCATGAGCTTCGCCCTCATGGAACGCGGCATCGCGGTCCTCGCCCACCGGCCCGGCGAGACCCTCGACCTCACCCTCGCGCCGCTGCTGCGCACCCGTATCCACGGGGGAACCCGATGACCGCCCCCGCCCGCAGCCGGACCGCCCTGATCGCCGAACGCCTCACCTCCCGCCTCACCGACCGCCTCCTCGGCACCGCCCTCGTCGTCGCGGCCTGCGACCCGCCGGCCGTCCTGCACGCGTCCCTGCCGGTCAGGCTGCTGGCCGTGGGAGCGGCGGCGACCGCCTGGTGGGCCGCCCCGATGGTCGACGCCCGCCCCGTCTCGACGTCCATGCGGTGGCGGACCGTGGCAGCCCGCCGCAGGACGACCGTGCTCCCGGCCGCGGCGATAGCGGTCGCCGCGACCACCGGCCCGCCGACCTGGCTGATCGTCTGCATCGCCGCCCTCCTACCGGCCTACCTGCTCATCACCGACGCATGGACCACCGGCGTCACCGCCCCACCCGGCCGCCCCCAGGCACCCCCCGCACTGGCCGCAGCCGCCGCAACCACAGCCGTCCTGCTCGCCGCCCAAGCAC
>NZ_LIRL01000074.1 GCF_001419795.1 Streptomyces niveiscabiei | reverse complement strand
GATCGGACGTGCGTACGGGGCTTGGGGTGTACGTGGGGTGCTTTTCGGGGGTGCGGCTGGGGAGGTGTGAGGCCGCCTAGCAGTCGTACCGGTACGCGTACGGCCACCCGGGACACTCCCGGCACACGAACAGGTACACCCCGCCGCAGTCCCCCATCACCATGTCCAGCTCCTCGTCCCCGGTGACGCTCAGCAGGTGCTCCATCCGGTGTCCGCGCCCACAACTCGGCCACCGCGAGGGCTGGTTCCACGCGGGGTAGCCGGCGACACGGTGCAGGGCTCGGGCATGAACTCCTCGTTGTACTCCCCCTCTTGAGGCGCGGGCGCATCGAGCAGCACCCCGCCCGCGAGCACCTCCGCGGAGTTCCGCCAGTACGCACCGCGCAGTACGGCCACGGTAGCCGCCACCACTGACAGGGCCGTCGCCCGGTGCTCGCGGACAGGTGCGGGGGCATGGGTGCTGCTGGCGCACTGGTGTCCCGGACCGTGCGGAATACAGCCGCCGTACCTGTCCGCGGAGGCATACGGTCGACCCAGTCGCGGCAGAGAAAGGACCACATGGACCCCGAGAAGCACCGGCGTGCCCAGGACTTCGTCGACCTGCACCGGAAGGACGGCTGTTTTCTTCTTCCCAACGCGTGGGACATCGGCAGCGCCCGCCTCCTGGAATCCGCCGGCTTCCCGGCGGTCGCGACGACCAGTGCGGGTATCGCGTTCTCCCTCGGCAGGCCGGACCACGGCTACGGCGAGGGCCGTGTCGACCGTACGACGATGCTGGGCCGGGTCGCGGAGATGGCGGCCGGGGTCGGTGTGCCGCTCAGTGCGGACCTGGAGGACGGGTATGGGGCGTCCCCCGAACTGGTCGCTGAGACCATTGAGTTGACGATCGCGGCGGGGGCGGCGGGCGGCAACATCGAGGACTTTACGGGGGATCGGGCAACTCCCCTGTATGGCAAGGGGCTTGCTGTGGAACGGGTTCGCGCGGCCCGGGAAGCGGTCGACGCGAGCGACAGCCCCTTCGCCCTGGTCGGCCGCACCGACGTCCTCCTCGCGGGCGGCACCCTCGACGAGGCGATCGACCGTGCCAACGCGTACCTCGCGGCGGGCGCCGACTGCGCGTTCGTGCCGGGTGCGGCGGACGCGGAGAGCATCGGCGCGCTGGTCCGGGGGATCGAGGGCCCGCTGAATGTCGTCATGGGCCTGACGGGCGGCGGGCTGTCGATGGCGGACCTGAGGGAGCTGGGGGTGCGGCGGGTTACGGTCGGGGGGAGCATCGTGCGCACGATGTATCGCCAACTCGTCGACGCAGCGCGGGAGTTGGCCGATCATGGCACCTTCACCTACGCTTCGGCGCAACTCCCGCAGGACGAGATCAACGCCCTCTACGAACGCCGGTGACGGACCCATTCCGCGGCGGCCCGGGCCATCCGTATCGCCGGTTCGTCCTCGGCGATCGCCTGCCACACACGGGAGTTGGCCACGGAGAACGCGTCGACGGACGCGCGCGGCGCCCCCGCCCACGCCGGGAACTGTCGCCGGGCCCACAAGTCCGCGTCGTACGCGGTGTGTCCGGCGGCCATGAGGCGCAGGATCAGCACGGCGGGGTCGATCCACGCGGCCCCGACCGTGGCCTGGGACCAGCCGACGAGGTGGGCGCGGTCGCCGACGAGGAGGTCGTCCGGCGTGAGGGTGGTGTGCAACAGGGTGTCGCCCGCGAGGAGTTGGGGGTCGGCGTCGCGTACCCAGGAGCCCCAGCGGTTCTCGGCGTTCCTCAACTCCACGCCGGGGCGAGGGGTGTTGTGGACCTCCTGCAACGCCCTTGCCACGAGCGGGAGATCGGGGGAGCCGAGGGCGAGGTCGGCGGGGTGGCCGGGGATGTGGTCGTAGCCGAGGAGGTCCCAACCACCGGCCCGTACCCGCCACTTGAGGCGAGGGGAGGCGATCGGGAGCCAGGGGTTCACCGCCGCTTCGCGGTTGTGCGTGTGGACCTGGAGGTAGTCGTCCGGCGCGCCCTTCACGAAGACGGCCGAGGCGGCGGTGCGCACGGTCACCGCCAGCAGCCGTCCGGTCCTCGGCTCGAACTCCCGTACCCGGCCCGTGCGTTCCTCCACCGCCCGGCGCGCGGCCGGGGGCAAGTCGTCCCAGTGGTACACGAGCGCCTCCGCTACTGCTGCACGACCGCCTTCGGCTCGGCTCCCGCCTCAACTGCCTTGCCCTCGGCGGGGATTCGCCGCAACAGCATCCAGTACCCCGCACCGGCGACCGTACCCACCACCGCGCAGACCCCCCACAGCCAGTCCGCGCCCAGGCGGTCGATGACGAGGCCGGACATGAGGGGGGCGATGAGGGCGGCGGCGGACCAGGAGAGGGTGTACATGCCCTGGTAGCGGCCCCGGCCCTGGGCGGGGGAGAAGCGGACGACGAGCCCTGTCTGGGTAGGGGCGTTGACGATCTCCGCGAGGGTCCAGACGCACACCGTGAGGGCGAAGACGCCGACCGACCCGGCGAAGGCGGTGAGGCCGAAGCCGTACCCGGCGAGGGCGGAGGAGATGACCAACAGCCGTACAGGGTCGCGGTGTTCGATGAAACGGGTGACGGGGATCTGGAGGACGACGATGAGGACGCCGTTCACCGCGATCGCCGTTCCGTAGTCGGCCGGCGAGAAGCCCGCCTCGCCCATCGCCACCGGCAGCCCCACGGACCCCTGCTGGAAGATCAGCGCGACGAGGAAGGAGAGCCCGACGAGGGACATGAAGCGCCGGTCGCGTACGACCGTGGCGAGGGAGACGTCCTCCCCCGCAGCCTGGGCCTTCGGCGCCGGCCGGGACTCCGGCAGCTTGAGGAAGACGAGGATCGCGCACACGAACGTCATCCCCGCCTCGATGAGGAACCCGGCGAGGTAGCTGACCTCCGCGATCAGCCCGGCGCCCGCGGCGGAGACGGCGAACCCGAGGTTGATCGCCCAGTAGTTGAGCGAGAACGCCCGTACCCGGTCCTCGGGCCGCACGATGTCCGCCATCATCGCCTGCACCGCCGGCCGCGACGCGTTGCTCGCCGCGCCGACCAGGAACGCGACCCCGGCGATGGCGACGGGATCGGTGACGAAGCCGAGCAGCGCGACCGAGAACGCCGTCGAGAGCTGCGCGATCAGCAGCGTCGGCCGCCGCCCGAGCCGGTCCGCCATCACGCCGCCCGCGAGGGACGAGACGACGCCGCCGAGCCCGTGCAGCGAGGCGACGAGACCGGCGTACGACGCGGAGTAGCCGCGGTCGAGGGTCAGGTACAGCGCCATGAACGTCGCGACGAACGCGCCGAGGCGGTTGACCAGCGTGCTGGTCCACAGCCACCAGAACTCGCGGGGCAGGCCGGAGACGCTCTCGCGGGCGGCGCGTCTGAGGGACGCGATGGACATGGGGACCCCCGATGTAAGTGGTGCAAGCGGTGATCGTATGTTACGAGAGGCGGCGTTCCGGGAGCCAGACGATTAACAGATCCCGTCAATGCACCGTGCGGCGCGGTGTCCCAAACCCTTCGATTACGCTCAGACGTATGGCCGACGCACCGTACAAGCTGATCCTCCTCCGCCACGGCGAGAGCGAATGGAACGCGAAGAACCTGTTCACCGGCTGGGTGGACGTCAACCTCAACGAGAAGGGCGAGAAGGAGGCGGTCCGCGGCGGTGAACTCCTGACGGCCGCCGGTCTCCTGCCCGACGTGGTCCACACGTCCCTCCAGAAGCGCGCGATCCGTACGGCCCAGCTGGCCCTCGAATCCGCCGACCGCCACTGGATCCCCGTCCACCGCAGCTGGCGCCTCAACGAGCGCCACTACGGCGCCCTCCAGGGCAAGGACAAGGCGCAGACCCTCGCGGAGTTCGGCGAGGAGCAGTTCATGCTGTGGCGCCGCTCCTACGACACGCCGCCCCCGCCGCTCGCGGACGGCACGGAGTTCTCCCAGTCCGCCGACCCGCGCTACGCCTCCATCCCCCCGGAGCTGCGCCCCCGCACGGAGTGCCTCAAGGACGTCGTCGTCCGCATGCTCCCCTACTGGTACGACGGCATCGTCCCCGACCTCCTCGCCGGCCGCACGGTCCTCGTCGCCGCCCACGGCAACTCCCTGCGCGCCCTCGTGAAGCACCTCGACGGCATCTCCGACGCGGACATCGCGGGCCTCAACATCCCGACGGGCATCCCGCTGGCGTACGAGCTGGACGCCGACTTCAAGCCCCTCACCCCGGGCGGCACATACCTGGACCCCGAGGCGGCTGCGGCTGCGATCGAGGCGGTCAAGAACCAGGGCAAGAAGAAGTAACCACGCCTGACTGGCCCCCTCTCTGCGGATTCTTAGCGGGGAGGGGGCTTCCTGACAACCAGCGGCAGCGGCCAGCTGGCGCAGGCCACGAGTGCGCTGCCGTCCTCGGTGAGGAAGAGCAGGGTGAACCGTGTCCGATTTTCAGGATCGATCAGCGCTGTGCGCACAGGCCGGCCATATTCCCTGATGAGCTGCACTGCTCGCGCCAGGCCAGAAGGTTCGAATCCGCGCATCCGCATGCGCTGAAGTCGGCGGCTGAAGACTCCGGCATGCGCACCAGTGGGTTGTACCCGCTCCTCCACCGAGTAGGGGGCGCCGCTGCGGAGGGCGGCCAGAGCCAGCACGGACGCCTCGTCATCACCGATCAACAGCGATTCCAGCACATGCCGTTCCATGGTCACCCCGTTTGGATCGTGCGGTACAGCAGCCAGTCTTCGTCCCTTCGCCGCAGGTCAAGGCCGCAGCGAGCTCTGGATCACCTCAGTTTCCCAAGCTGATGTCACGCAGCTGCGTAGGCCAGGGACGGTCTGTCAGCGGCGACCAGTAGCCTGCGACGATCAGCCGTCACGCGCCTGGAGATGCCGTGGAAGCTACCGCTCTCGTCAGTCCCGATCAATTGTGGTCGGCGCAGGAGGTCTTGGTTCGTCCGAGCCCTGTGCCGGCGGCGGCAGGGGTCTACGGGTGGCACTTCGAGCAGCCGCCCCACCCCGACCTGGACGCTGGGCGTTTGCTGTACGTCGGTATAGCCCCGCGGTTCATGGTGAACCGGACCAGCACGCAGAACCTTCGCAAGCGGGTGCGCTACCACTACCGAGGCAACGCGGCCGGCTCGACGCTGCGGCTTACCCTCGGATGCCTGCTCGGCCTTGAGCTGCGCCGTGTGGGCAGCGGCAAGCGGATGACCTTCGGCAAGGCCGGCGAAGCCACCCTGAGTCGGTGGATGGCGGACAACGCGCGAGTGTGCTGGATTGGGCAGAGCGAACCATGGGACCTGGAGTCACAGCTCATCTCCCAGCTCGACCTCCCGCTGAACCTGCACCAGAACCGCCATAACGCGTTCCACAGTCGCCTGAAGGAGATACGAGCCCAAGCACGCCGGCGAGCACGAGAGTTGCCTATCAGCTCGTAGGCCGTCGGACGGGCCCCCTCTCTGTGGTTTCTCTGCGAGGAGGGGGCCGTTTCAGCTGTCCGTGTCCTTGGGGTGCCGGGTGGACGCGTAGACAAGGTGCACGGTGTGACGCGGCTCGTCGACGAGGTAGCGGACCCGGCCACCGGCGGTGACCTCGTACTCCCATTGCGGGTACTCGGTGCCGCCCAGGGTGCCGGTTGCGAGGCGGCCACGGAGCCGGTGCTGACGGTCGGGGTCGTTCGCGGAGCCGGGGGAACTCCGTAACGCTTCGTAACATCGCCGAGTGTTGCCCGGGGCTTCCGCGCACAGGTCGCCCCAGCCCTTCGCCGCTTCGTTCGTGGCGAACCGCAGGCGCCATTCGGTGCCGACCGGTGGTGGCGGGACGTCGTCGCCGCGCTTGGGGCTCATGGAGCGGGTACCTCGCCGTGATCCTCGTCGGGGAGAGGGGCGGTGAGCTGTGCTGTCAGTTCGGGGTCCGCGAGGATTCTCGCGGTGGCGCGCCACTCGACGATGACCCGGTGCAGATTGGAGTGCACGTCCAGTTCGACGGCGTCACTGGTGGCGTTCACGAGGTCGACGACGAACTCGCGCACCTCTTCGGCGGAGAGGTGGCGGGCCCACGGAAAGACCTCCGGCAGGGCTACCAGGACAGCTCGGGCCCCTTCGTCGCTGCTGATGAGTGCAGTGAACAGCCGGGCGGTGACGTCGGCCGTCTCCTCGCGCTGCCGGTCGTGGCGTTCGGTGGTCAGATACAGGTCTTCGCCGTCACGGCGGGTGACGTGAACGCGTTGGGCTCGTTCGACGCTGTCGGCAACCCGCTTGGAGTTCTTCGACAGGTCGGAGAACGAAACAGTCAGGGTGGACATAACGGCACGGTACTTCGGAATGTGTTCCGAAGTCAACTCGGAGGGGGACGGGGTTCCTCGGCCGGGGAGTTTGCCGTCCAGGACGCAGGACCAGAACTCGTCCTCGGTGACCGTCGGTTGGTCGCGGAGGATGTGGCTCCACAGGGCGGCGCCGTAGACCGTGCGGTCGACGGGGTGGGAGACGCGTTCGCAGGACGCGGCTGTCGTGCAGTGGCGGTTCGTACGTCCACCAGCCAGTCCGTGAGCTGACGGTCGTCGCTCAGGGCGATCAGCTGTACGAGGCCCCAGTTGTCCTGGTGGTTGGGTGCGAGGCGGAGTCGTTCCTGCCAGTCGTCCGCGTACTCCCGCAAGGCGTCGACCATCTCGTTCACGGCCTCGTCGAAGGTCGGGCCGTCGGCCGTGACGGGGAGCCCGGGGATGAAGACTGACCATCCTCCGGCCTCCGCGACGACCTCCGCCTTTGACGGACACATCGAGGACAGGTGATGGCGCAGCCGCTCGGCGTCGACCACGGCGTCGAGAAGTTCTTTCAGATGGGTGCGGGCTTCGGTGTAGTTCTCGAAATGTACGGCGGGCATAGCGACCTCCCGGGCCTTGTGGAACAGGGGTGCCTCGGGTGTGTAAGTACGTCAAGTACTTCACGCGGGTGGGATTACTCGTTCCAGGAAGCCGTCGTTTCCGAGGGCTGCCCAGCGCTGGAGCATGGCGGGGAGGGAGGGGGCGGGGTTCGTGCACGTCGATGCTGGTCAGTTCAGGAAGTGGTCGAACTCGCCGGCCTTCGCGCCTGCGAGGAAGGCGGCGAGTTTGGCGGGGGTGGTGGTGATGATCTCGGTGGGGTTGTCGCTCTCGCGGAGCAGGATGTGGCCGTCGTGGTGGGCGAGTTCGACGCAGTCCTCGCCTCCCTCCCCGGAGAACGACGACTTCTGCCATTGGATGGGTGCGCTCATGCTGGTGCGTCTCACAGTTCCCGTGCGATGTGGTGGATGAGTTGCCGTGACTCCTCCGGGTCTAGCGATTCGCGCTTGGCGATGTCGAGCAGCCTCGCGAACCTTCTCAGGTCGGCCTCCGCGTCCAGATAACGGCCTCCGAGCATGGTGTCGATCTGGACGGTATCCAACTGCGGAACGACCCCGCTCGCGTAGACGACAGGATGCGTGACCTCAATGAACTCCTCGCACGTGAACGGGATGACATGCACGGTGACCGCAGGTCTGTGGGACACCTCCATGAGGTGTTCGAGCTGTTCCCGGACCACTTTCCTGCCGCCGTACCGCATACGAAGTGCGGCCTCGTGGATGACGGCTGTGAATGGCTGAGGCTCGTCCCGGTCCAGGATCGCGGCACGCCTGAGCCGGTATTCGATGCGATTCTCGACCTCGTTGCTGGCTAGTTTCGACAGAGGAGTGGAGAACAGCGCGCGGGCGTAGCTCTCGGTCTGGAACAGGCCGGGAATGGTGACGGTCTGCAACGAACGAAGCTCGACCGCGTGGTGTTCCAACTCTGCGATGTCGAGGAACCGAGGGGCGAGGATTCCTCGGTACTCGTCCCACCAGAACTGCCCTCGGTGCTCGCGGGAGATGGCGCAGAGCGCTTCGACCAGCGGCTCGTCGTCGCACTCGTAGAAGGCCGCCAACCGCCGGATCCGCTCCTCGCTGATCCCGATCCGGCCCGATTCCACATGGCTGATCCTGGCTTGGTCGACGGACAGCAGTCCGCCTGCCTCCCTTGCCGCCCTGCCCGCTCGTTCGCGTAGCTTCCGCAGCTCAGCGCCTAGACGCGCCTGACGCACGGTCGGGTTGTCTCTGGGCGGCATGAGTCCCTTCCCCTATGTCTGCTCTGCGTGTGTCGCCAACGGTCCCATGGTTCCACCTGAGGGCGTCAACCTCTGGTCAATGCTTGTACCGGTATATCTATTTACCCTACGGTGCTTCTCACGCAACGGACGCCCGCGTTGGGAGACCCCACCATGTCCTCGTCCTCCACCCCCCTGACCGTCCGCCTCATCGCCGCCAACGGCTCCTTCGCCGCCGCTCTCCTCCGCGACCAGCTCGCCGCCCTCCTCCGTACGACCGGTCACGAAACCCTCGTCGACTCCGCGCGGCTGTGCATGAGCGAGGTCGTTACCAACGTGTACCGGCACACCAGGACGCGGCTCGTGTACGTCAGAGCGGCGGTGACCGAGAAGAGCGTCACGGTGTTCGTGCGGGACGATCTGCCGTGCAGCCTGTCCACCCCCGGTGCTGTGGACCTCTGCGAGGGCGGGAGGGGGCTGTTTCTGCTCGACAGTCTTACCGACTCGTGGGGGACGCGGATCTACGGGACGCCGGCGCCTTCGGGGAAGGACGTGTGGTTCCAGTTCGTGGCGGGTGGGCGAGGGGTCTGCTGAACCGGAGTCGGGGATCACGCAACGCAGGCGGCCGATCGTTCGTCTGGCAGGGGGAACAGGTAAGAACCACCCCCCGAAACGGAGCGCCCGGTGCTCGTAGGACTGCTGACGGCCGTCGTGGCGTCGATCTGTTACGGCACGGGGTCCGTGCTGCAAGCTGTCGGGTCCCGGAAGTCGGCGCGGAGGCAGGTGGCGGCTGGGGGGCAGGTCACCGCGCATGGGGGGCCTAGTCTGTCGTCGACCGCGCAGGCGGCGATGACGTGGGAGTTCATTGTCGGGACGGTGCTGGATTTTGTGGGGTTCGGGCTGGGGGCGTTGGCGGCTCGGTTGCTGCCGTTGTTTCTGTCGCAGACGGTGATCAGTGCGAATCTGGTGATTACGGCTGTGCTCAGCGTCAAGTTGCTCGGGATTCGGCTGACCCGGGCGGAGTGGACGTCGATCGGGGTCGTGTGCTCGGCGCTGGTGCTGCTGGCGAGTGCGGCGGGGCCGGAGGGGAGTGGGCGTACGCCGATCGCGACGCACTGGTGGCTGCTCGCGATCTCTGTGTTGTTGATGGTGGGCGGGACGGTTGTGGTGCGGTTGCTCGGGGGGCGTGCCGCGATTCTTGCTGGGTTGCTTTCCGGGCTCGGGTTCGGGGCGCTCGGGGTGGGTGTGCGGGTGCTGAACGGGATCGACCCGTTCGATCTGGGGGCGCTGCTCGGTGACCCGGCGCTGTACGCGATCCTCGTCGCCGGGATCGGGGGCATGTACCTGCACACCGTCGCGCTTCAGATCGGCTCGGTGAACGGGGCGACGGCCGCGCTGGTCGTCGGCGAGACCGTGCTGCCCGGCATGATCGGCGTCTGGTGGCTGGGTGACTCCTCCCGGCCCGGGTTCGCCTGGCTCGCGGTGATCGGTTTCGTGCTGGCGGTTTCGGGGGCGGTGGCTGTGGCGTGGTTCGGGTCGGAGGAGGGGGCGGCTTCGGACGGGGCCGCCGACCGGGAGCCGGAGCTTGCGGGGGAGCGGGGCTAGCGGGTCCTGCGTACGGGGTGCTCCCGCCCGGGGAGTTGCCTG
Source organism: Streptomyces niveiscabiei (assembly GCF_001419795.1). Classification (GTDB taxonomy): domain Bacteria; phylum Actinomycetota; class Actinomycetes; order Streptomycetales; family Streptomycetaceae; genus Streptomyces; species Streptomyces niveiscabiei. The sequence goes on along the minus strand of NZ_LIRL01000074.1, from coordinate 6,561 downwards.
AGCTGGGTTAATCAGGTGCTCGGGGAGATCGGCGGACGTATGTTCTGGGCGCATGGACTGGCATACCTGGCATGACGCGTACGACAACCCCGACTCCTACCTCTCAAGTCGCCTCGTTCTGGTGAAGGAACGCCTCCGCGAGGCCCTCGACGCCGCCCCGGAAGGGGAGTTGAGGGTCGTGAGTCTCTGTGCGGGGCAGGGGCGGGACCTGATCGAGGTGCTGGCCGAGCATCCGAGGAGGAAGGACGTGTCGGCCCGGCTCGTCGAACTGGACCCGCGTAACACGGAGTTCGCCCGCGAGCTGGCTGCGGAGGCGGGGCTCGACGGGGTCGAGGTCGTCACCGGGGACGCGTCCCTCACCGACCATTACGCCGACTTCGCGCCCGCCGACGTCGTCATGGTGTGCGGGGTCCTCGGGAACGTCGTCCGCGCCGACATGAAGCGCATCATCGACCACTGCACGGCCCTCTGCCGAACCGGCGGCACGCTGGTATGGACCCGTACGCGCCACTTCGGCACGCCGCTCCAACAGTGGCTGGAGGAGCGGGAGTTCGAGCCGGTGTGGGTGTCGGGGCCGGAGGTCGAGCACGGGGTGGGGGCGCATCGGTACCGGGGGGAGACACGCCAACTGGCAAGCGGCGTCAGCATGTTCGAGTTCATCGGCTACGACGTGCTGGACGCACGGGAGTTGTGAGCGGCGCGTCTGCCTTAGTGAAGTGGAGTGACCCTCACGTATCGTCAACTGACCGCAGTTCAGCGAGTCTTGGTCGAGAAGATCTGGCGTTTTCGCTTTGCGGAGCGAATCTTGGTGCTAGCGTGATACGCAACAAGACAACAGTGGCCCCATCAGGGCTCGGAGTGCTGGTAACACTCCGCTGATGGGGCCGTGACGACAAGCACTTGAAGGAGTCTGTCGCCATGCGCCATTCTATCGCGCACGCCTTTTTCGCCTGCCTGCGCACCCTGCTCTCCCTCGTCCTTCCCGGGACGGGTCAACGCCGTAAGGCGGCTGCGCCCACCGCGCCCGCCCCCGAGCCCGTCATCCCGGAAAGCCCCTGGTCACGGCCCTGGACCTCGCCGTCAAAGGAAGAGGCCGCGGAGATTTTCCGGCGGCAGGCGGAGCGCCAGGAGCAGGCGAGGGTCGCGTACAACCTGCGGCGCCAGAAGGAACGCCGCCGGGTGCTGGAGTTCGCGGCGCTGGGGATCGACTACCCGTACACGTACCCGGGCGCGCCGTTCGGGTTGGACGAGTTCGAGGTGGGCGCGTGAACTGCCTTACGTGGCAAGGGAGTTGGGGCCTTCAGCTGGGCTTCGTCAGGTGGCTGAACGCGTCGAGGTTGCGGGTCGACTCGCCGCGTGACACCCGCCACGCGTACTCCTTGCGGATCGCGGAGGCGAAGCCCAGTTCCAGCAGGGTGTTGAACGCGCCGTCCGCCGCTTCGAGGGTCTGGCCGAGGAGGCGGTCGATCTCGTCCGGGGTGACCGTGGACAGGGGCAGGCGCGCGGTGACGTAGATGTCCCCCAGGGGGTCCACCGCGTAACTCACGCCGTACAGCTTCAAGTTGCGTTCGAGGAGCCAGCGGTGGACGGCCGGTTCGTTCTCGTCGGGGTGGCGGATGACGAAGGCGTTCAGGGAGAGGGAGTGGCGGCCGACGCGGAGGGAGACCGTGGTCTTCAGCTTGCGGGTGCCGGGGAGTTCGGCGACGTACGTGCCGGGCTCGGGGGACTCCCAGGAGACGCCCGCTTCACGGAGCGCCGTCTCGATCACCTCGTGCGGGTCAGCCATGGTGCGAGCGTACGTGCTGGACGGCGGCGGCGTAGACGTCGGCCGTGGCCGCTGCTGCCGTGTCCCAGCCGAAGCGCTGGGCGTGGACGGCTGCGGCGCGGCCCATGCGGGGCGCCAACTCCGGTGTGTCCGCGAAGCGTTCGAGGACGCGGGCGTAGCGGGCGGGGTCGTGGCCGTCGACGAGGAAGCCGGTCTCGCCGTCGCGGACGGCGACGGGGAGGCCGCCGACGGAGGCCGCCAGGATCGGCGTACCCGTCGCCTGCGCCTCTATCGCGACGAGGCCGAAGGACTCGCTGTACGAGGGGACGACGAGGACGGACGCCGCGCGGAACCAGTCCGCCAACTGGGCCTGGCCGACGGGGGGTCGGAAGCGGACGACGTCCGCGATGCCGAGGCGGGAAGCGAGTTTCTGGAGGCCCTCCGGCTTCGCGAGGCCGCTGCCGCTGGGGCCGCCGACGATCGGTACGACGACGCGGGTACGGAGTTCCGGGCGGGCGTCCAGCAGGACGGCGACGGCCTTGAGGAGGATGTCCGGCGCTTTCAGGGGCTGGATGCGGCCCGCGAAGAGGGGGATCAGGGCGTCCGGGGGGAGGCCGAGGCGTGCGCGGGCCGCCGCTCGGCCGTCGCCCGGCGTGAAGCGGTCCAGGTTGACGCCGGGGTGGACGACGGCGACCTTCGCGGGGTCGGCGTGGTAGTGGTGCACCAACTCCGCCGCTTCCTCTGCGGTGTTGGCGATCAGCCGGTCGGCGGCGTCGACGATCTGGGTCTCGCCGATGACACGTGCCGCCGGTTCGGGGGTGTCGCCGTCGGCGAGGTTCGCGTTCTTGACCTTCGCCATGGTGTGCATGGCGTGGACGAGGGGGGCGCCCCAGCGCTGGGCAGCGAGCCAGCCGACATGACCTGAGAGCCAGTAATGGGAGTGGACGAGGTCGTAGTACCCCGGCCGGTGGCCCGCCCACGCCTGCATGACGCCGTGCGTGAAGGCGCAGAGCTGGGCGGGGAGGTCCTCCTTGTTGAGCCCCTCGTAGGGGCCCGCGTCCACATGGCGTACTAGTACCCCGGGGGCAAGGTCCACCGTGGGAGGTAGGCCACCCGTGGTAGCCCTCGTGAAGATCTCCACCTCGATGTTGATCGCCGCGAGGCGCTGGGCCAGCTCGACGATGTAGACGTTCATCCCGCCGGCGTCCCCGGTGCCGGGCTGGTGCAAGGGCGACGTGTGCACGGAGAGCATCGCGACACGGCGCGGCCTGCGGTGCGGGAGCCGCAGCCGCGAGGTCGTGGCCGGGGAGCGACGCCCGAGCCGGCTGACGTACTGGCTCACGTGGCGTTTCCTCCTTGCTGGCAGTGCTGCGGGCATGACAGAGGCAGGCTGGCGCGCCTTCCAAGGGGGCAACAGCGGAGGGGGTGAGACGAATTCCCGGGGCGGATACTTTTCCGAATCATTACCTTTACGTCTCAACCGTGCGGGCAGCCGAGGGCGACGGCCACTTGGCCCGTGCGGGAAGCGGGCGGCGACGGTCGCTCGGCCCCTGCGCCTACCCTCGTAACCATGACCCCCCGTCCCGTCGGTACCGTCACGCGCGGGACCACCAATCCCAATCGGCTGCGGCGTATGGACCGCTGGATCGCCGACGCGCACGGCGCGGTGCTGCGACGCGCCGAGGACGCGGTTGCCGTGGATCTGGGGTACGGGGCCGCGCCCTGGACGGCCGTCGAGTTGCTCGCCCGGTTGCGGGAGGTCGCGCCTCGCGCGCGCGTGGTGGGCGTCGAGATCGATCCCGCGCGCGTGGCCGCCGCCGAGCCGTACGCGCGCGAGGGGCTCGTTTTCCGGCACGGCGGGTTCGAGGTGCCGGTGGAGGGGCGGCCGGTGCTGGTGCGGGCCGCGAACGTGCTGCGGCAGTACGACGAGGACGCCGTCGCGGGCGTGTGGGCGCGGGTCTGCGGGCGGCTCGCGCCGGAGGGGCTGTTCGTCGAGGGGACCTGCGACGAGATCGGGCGGCGGCACGTGTGGGTCGCGCTGGGCCCGGAGGGGCCCCGGACCGTCACCTTCGCAGCCCGGCTGGGGTCCCTGGAGCGGCCGTCCGACCTCGCCGAGCGGCTGCCCAAGGCGCTGATCCACCGGAACGTCCCGGGCGAGCCCGTGCACGCGTTCCTGCGGGACTTCGACCGGGCCTGGGCCGCCGCCGCGCCGTACGCGTCGTACGGGGCGCGGCAGCGGTGGATCAGGGCGGTACGGGACCTGGCGGGGGCGTGGCCGGTCGTGGACGGGGTACGGCGGTGGCGGCAGGGTGAAGTGACCGTGGAGTGGGGGGCGTTGGCGCCGAGGTGACTCGGTTTGGCCGGTGCGTGCGCGCGAACCGGCGCCCCGGTGACTCGGTGCCGCCGATGCCCGTGCGCGAACCGGTGTCCGAGTGCCCCTCCCAACTCCCGGCCCCGGCGTGTTCACTCCATCGTGTGACGCCCGGAGGGAACACCTCCGCCGCGCCGTTCGTCACACAGGCAACGGAGGTCTCGTGGCGGCAAGGGCGTACAAACCCTGTCGTTTTCGGTCGGGGCGTGACACGATCCACCGGGCATCCGTAAGTTACTGACGGTAAATCAGTTGGGGGAAGCGGTATGGGGACGGGGAAGCGCACCCTGGTGGCCACGGCGGTGGGCGTCGTCTGCGCGGTGGTGGTGCTCGGGGCTCCGGCGACGGCGTTCGCGGCCCCGGACCCGGGACCCACGGTCACGGCGACCCCCGCGCCCAGCAAGGACCTCCAGGCCGTACGCGCCCGCCTGGACGCGCTGTACCACGACGCCGCGGTCGCCACGGACGCGTACAACGCCGCCGAGGAAGCCTCGAAGGAGCAGTCCGCGACGATCGTCGCGCTGGCCAAGCGGATCGTCGACGGCAGGGAGCGGCTCGCGAAGCTGAAGGACCGCGCGGGGGCGGCGGCCCGCGCCCAGTACCGCGGCGGCGGCCTGCCGGACGAGGCGAAGCTGATCCTCAGCGACGACCCCTCCCGGTTCCTCGACGGCGCGGACCGGGTCGCCCAGGGGCAGAAGGCGACGAAGGGGCTGCTGGAGCAGCTGACGACGGTCCAGGCGGACCTGGAGCAGTACGCGCGCGACGCCGCCGTCCAGTGGCAGAAGCTGGAGGCGGGCCGCAAGGCCAAGGCCGCCGCGCAGAAGCGCGTCGAGCAGCAGATCGCCGCCGCGAAGAAGCTGGAGGCCGAGCTCCAGAAGGAGGAGCTGGAGCGCCTCGCCGAGCTGGAGCGGCAGGCGGCCCAGCAGGCGCAGACGAAGTGGCTGGACGCGAACACGGGCGTCGTGGACGGGAGCGCGGCGGGCGCGACCACGCAGGGCGCCAAGGCCGTCGCGTACGCGCTCGCGCAGCGCGGGAAGCCGTACGAATGGGGCGCCGAGGGGCCGCTCTCGTACGACTGCTCCGGCCTCACCTCGCAGGCGTGGGCCGGCGCGGGGACGGCGATACCCCGGACCTCGCAGGAGCAGTGGCGGCAGCTGAAGCACGTCGACATCAAGGACATGCGGCCCGGAGACCTGATCGTCTACTACGCGGACGCCAGCCACATCGCGATGTACATCGGCGAGGGGCAGATGGTCCACGCGCCGAGGCCGGGGCGGACGGTGACCGTCGCGGGGGCGGGGTCGATGCCGATCCTGGGGGTGGTGCGGCCGGACGCGTAGGGGTGTGAACCGGGTTACGTGACGCAGGGCACGCGCGCTTGATCCGAAACCCCGCCGGGACGTGACGTTCGTCATTCCCGCACCTCACCCGCACTGCCCAACTGCGGTACGGAACGCGGCATATGCCATTGACTTGAGATCAACCTGGGTGCCGTACACCATTCCGCTCCGGCGCTTTCTGCCGCTAGGGTCCCGCTCGGTGGGACGAGTCCCTCGTCACCGCCGTGCCCTCGGGGGGAGGGGAAGGAACCCTAGACATGCCCGTACCCGTACCGCGGCAGAGAGCGATCCCGGCCGTGGAGTGTGGTCAGGCGGAGACCGAGTCCCGTCGGCCGACGGTTCCGCCGGAGGACGGCGCGCCCGCCGAGATGCCGGGCGCTCCCGCGAGCGGTGTGAGCCCCGATGCCGCCGGCGTGACCGCTGACGCCTCCGCCTCCGGCGGCCTCACCGGCGTACCCGGCGCCCGCGACTCCGTGAGCCTCGTCGACGTACCCGGCACTCCGGGCCCCGCGAGCCCCATCGGCGTACCCGGCGCCCCGGAGGCCGTGGCGCCCGCCGCGCTCACCCTTCTCCTCATCCAGGACGACCCCGCCGCGACCCCCCTCGTCCCGGACCTCCGCGACTCCGCGGGGCAGTCGATCCGGGTCCGGGCCGCGCGCAACCTCACCGAGGCCGAGCGGCTGCTCACGGACGACGTGCACTGCATCCTCCTCGACCTCGCGCTGCCCGCCCCCGGCTGCGGCGAGGACGGCAACGAGGACGAACTCGCCGTCCTGCGCCACGTCCTGCGCCTCGCGCCCCGGCACGCCGTCCTCGCGCTGACCGCCTCCGGCGACGCCGACCGGGCCGCCGAGGCCGTACGGGTCGGCGCGCAGGACTACCTCTTCCGGGACGAGCTGGACGGACGGCTGCTGAGCCGGGCCATCCGGTACGCCGTCGAGCGGAAACGTTCCGACGCGGCCGAGCGCAGGCTCGCGGAAGGCAAGCTGAGGGCCCAGGAGAACGCCCGGCTGGAGCGCGGGCTGCTGCCCACGCCGCTGCTCGACGGCGCCTCGCTGCGGTTCGCCGCGCGGTACCGGCCGGGG
>NZ_LIRL01000739.1 GCF_001419795.1 Streptomyces niveiscabiei | reverse complement strand
GACGCGTTGCTGCTGGCCGCCCGACAGCTCGCCGGGGCGGTGGCCCGCGCGGTCGGCGAGCCCCACCCGGGCGAGCACCTCGCGCACCCGCGCGGACGACGGACGCCGCCCGGCCAGCCGCAGCGGCAGGGCCACGTTCTGCGCGGCCGTCAGGGACGGCAGCAGGTTGAACGACTGGAACACGAAGCCGATGTGCGCGCGCCGCAGCAGCGTGAGCCGCCGCTCGCTCAGGCCGGTCAGCTCGGTGCCGTCGAGCCGCACCGAACCCGACGTCGGCCGGTCCAGCCCCGCCGCGCACTGGAGCAGCGTCGACTTGCCCGAGCCGGACGGCCCCATGACGGCCGTGAAGGACCCGGCGGGGAGCGTGAGGGAGAGGTCGTCGAGGGCCGTCACGCCGGGGCCGTACCGCCTGGTCACGGAGGTCAGCTGGACGGCGGGGCGGGGCAGGGCGCCGTCCGGATGCGGAGTCGTCGAGGTCATGGCTCCACGAAACCGCCGCGACCCGTACGCGGTCGCTGGGGCAGGGGCGAGACCTGGGGTAGGGCCAGGCATACCCCTGGAGGTCGGTTCCGCCGTATGGCCGGGGTCGCGCGGCGCTTCTACGGTGATCCGCATGGGGCGGGACGAGCGTGCGCGCGATGTGTGGGAGGGCCTGGCCGGGCGGGGGTACCTGCTGTCCCCGTGGCCGTGGCGGGCGGTGCTGTACCTTCTGACGGGCGCGGTGACCGGGGCCTTCGTGCTGGTGGGGCTGGCCCTGCTGGCGGTGGCGGGGAGCGTCCTCGCCGTCGTCCTCGTGGGGCTGCCGCTGCTCGGCTGCCTCGCCTTCGCGGGCCTGCCCGTGGCCGCGCTGGAGCGGCGCCGGCTGCGGCTCGTCGACCGGGAGGAGGCGCCCGGGGCACACGCCGAGCCCGCCGTGCCGGGGCTGCGGGGCTGGCTGGCCGTACGCGCGCGGGAGCGGGCCACCTGGCGGGAGCTGGGGCACGCCCTGCTGACGGCCTGCCTGTGGTGGCCGGCGGAAGCGGTGCTGCTCGCCCTCGCGCTGGGCGGGCCCCTGACGATGATCGCCGCGCCGGTGCTGTTCGGCACAGTCGGCGGCGGGCGCGAGACCAAGGTGCTCAAGGTGTGGACGGTCACCGGCTGGCCCGCCGCGTTCGCGGCCTGCCTGGGCGGCGTCGTGCTGCTGGCCGCCGGGCTCTACGTCATCGGCGTCGCCGCGGGCGCGCGCGGGGCGCTGACCCGGCTGCTGGTCACCCCGCGCGCGAGCGACCTCGGCGCGCGGGTCACCGAACTCACCCGCTCCCGGGCCCGCCTGGTCGACGCCTTCGAGGCCGAGCGCCGGCGCATCGAACGCGACCTGCACGACGGCGCCCAGCAGCGGCTCGTCGCCCTCTCCATGGCCCTCGGGCTCGCCCGCCTCGACGCACCGCCCGGCAGCCCCCTCGCGACGCAGCTCGCGCGGGCGCACGAGGAAGCGGGCGCGGCCCTCGCCGAACTGCGCGAGCTGATCCAGGGCATCCACCCCCGGGTCCTCGTCGACCACGGGCTGCCGGCGGCCGTCGCCGACGTTGCCGACCGCTCACCCGTACCCGTCGACACGCACTGCGCGCTCCCCGGGCGGCTGCCCGACGCCGTCGAGGCCACCGCGTACTTCGTCGTCCGGGAGGCGCTCGCCAACGTCGCCAAGCACAGCGGCGCCGGGCGGGCCTGGATACGGGTCGAACAGCGGGGCGCACGGCTCGTCGTGGAGGTCGGCGACGACGGGCGCGGCGGGGCGGACAGCGCCGCCGGGACCGGGATCACCGGGCTCGCCGACCGGGTGTCGGTGGCCGGTGGGAGACTGGCGCTCACCAGTCCGGCGGGCGGGCCGACCGTGCTGCGGGCGGAACTGCCCTGCGCCGCCGGGCGCTGACGGGGGAGGGGACACGCCGGTGGGGCTGAAGGTCGTCCTGGCCGAGGACAGCGTCCTGCTGCGCGACGGGCTCGGCGCCCTGCTCGCGCGGTTCGGGCACGAGGTCGTCGCGGCCGTCGGGGACGCGGACGGGCTGCTCGCCGCGGTCCGGGAACACGCGCCCGACGTCGTCGTCACCGACGTACGGATGCCGCCCGGATTCCAGGACGAGGGGCTGCGCGCCGCCGTCCTGCTGCGCGCGGAGCGGCCCGGGCTGCCGGTGCTCGTGCTCAGCCAGTACGTCCAGCACGCCTACGCCGCCGACCTGCTCGACTCCGGGGACGGCGCCGGCGTCGGCTACCTCCTCAAGGACCGTGTCGGGCAGGTCGAGGAGTTCGTCGCCGCGCTCACCGAGGTCGCGGGCGGGGGGACGGTCGTCGATCCCGAAGTCGTCCGGCAGTTGCTGCGCCGCCGCCGGGATCCGCTCGCGCGTCTGACCGCGCGGGAGAGGGAGGTGCTGGCGCTGGTCGCCGAGGGGCGGTCCAACGCGGCGATCGCCCGGGAGCTGGTGGTGTCCGAGGCGGCGGTGGGGAAGCACATCGGGTCCATCCTCGCGAAGCTGGATCTGCCGCCGGCGGAGGACGGGCATCGGAGGGTGCTGGCGGTGCTGGCGTTCTTGCGGGGATGAGAGGGGAGGGGGGAAAGG
>NZ_LIRL01000738.1 GCF_001419795.1 Streptomyces niveiscabiei | reverse complement strand
CCGCTAGAGCAACTCCCCTCACCCCGGCGGACATCACCCCGGAACACGCGGTGACGATCCGCCCCGGCCCCCCGGACGACACAGACGCGGGCGCCGAGTTCCGCTTCACCCCCCTCCGCCCGGGCCGCCACCGCATCCGCTTCACGGTGGAACACCACCTCACCGGCACGGTCCTCCAGGAGCTGGAGACGGAGTTCGACGTGACGGACACCCCCGGAGCCGACCTCACCGGCACCACCCCCACCTCCCTCGGGAGGACCTGACCGGTGCCGAAAGAACTCCCCCTCCGCATCACCCAGGACCCGAGCCACGGCTTCACCCGTCACCCCGCGTCGACGATCCGCCACCCGGACCTGGTCCTGACGCTGGACACGTACGCGGAGGACCACATCAGGGCCCGCGCGTACGGCACGGCCCTCCCCCCGTCCCCGCACGAGTACACGGCCCGTCTGGACGTCTCCCCGGCGACGGTCAGATCCAGCGCGGCACGTCTACGCACCTTGTGGAAAAGGGAGTTGGTGGCGTACGAGCCGGTGGACCAGGCGACCGGCATGCCGGTGAGCGAGCCGTACGCGACCCGCATGGACCTCACCGACGAACCCGGACTGACCGAGATTCTCGACGAGTTGGCGGAACAGGGCGCGTACCTCCTGTGGCACGAACTGCTCGGCGCGGGCGGCCGGGGAGCCGACCGCCTGCGGAAGGTCGTACAGGAGGCGCTGACCAGCGAGAAGCCGCTCAGAATCAGAGTCGACTCACCTCTGTTCCTGCCCTGGCCGATGCTCGCGCTCCCGACAGGAGTTGAGGAAAACCCCCTGCACCGCTTCCTGGGCTACCGCCACCAGTTGGAACAGACGGGCGGCCGGTACGCGGACTTCCCGGACGAGTCGGACCCCCAACTCCCCCCGCCCGTACCGGTGGTGAGCCTGAACCACGACAAGAACATCGACCCGTACGGCCGCACGAGGGCGGCGGACGTGGCGACGGCGCTCGCGGAGGGCACCGTATGCGTGGAACGCTCCCGCCGGGACGAGCTGCTCGCGGCGCTCAAGTCGGGCCGTATGGACGACCAGTTGATGTACTTCTGGTGCCACGGCAGGTTCGAGGCGGCGCAGGACGCGGGCGCGCCCCTGCTCGTCGTACGCCTGACGGACAGTCAGGACATCGACGCGCACACGGTGTTGGCGCGGCGGACGGCGGGCCTGCTGCCGTACCGTCCGCTGGTGCTGTTCAACGCGTGCTACGCGGGCCTGCCGGGCGGCGCGGACCTCACGTATCTCGGCGGTGCGCTGATCACGGCGGGCGCGGGCGGCGTGCTGGGCCCGCAGATCGAGATGCCGCAGGTGTTCGCGGCGGAGTACGCGTACGCGTTCGTCACCCGGTACCTGGGCGCCGCCGACACGGCCGGCGAGATCGCGCACACGCTGGCCCGGCACTTCGCGGACACGTTCCGCAACCCGCTGGGGTTCGCGTACGCGCTGCACTGCGGGATGGACCGGCGACTGGAGCGGACCGCCCCGGTACTGTGACGCCGGTCACGCAGCACTGTGCGGCCCGGTCGTCACGACGTACCCGTAGTACGACCGAGCCACCGACGGGTCAGCCCTTGGCCGGCTTCTCGGAGGCGGGAGCCGGGGCCTCCTCGGCGGAACCCCCCGGTTCCTTGAAGTCGACCCGGTTCATGTGCTTGCTCATGCTCTTCATCAGCCCCCACACCGCCAACGCCATGGCGGCGAACACGATGAAGCCGAGGACGCCTGGGGTGACCTTGTTCTCGTCGACCTCCTTGGCGAGGAGGACGAACTGCGTCATTGCCGGGCTCACGCTTGCGCTCATATCAGGCATTGTCGCGGATGCCCGCAAAGAGGTCGTCCTCGGGGATGGACGAATCGACGAGCGACTTCGCGAGCTCGTACTCCTCGGTCGGCCAGACCTCCTTCTGGACCTCCATCGGAACGCGGAACCAGCCGCCGTCGGGGTCGATCTGCGTGGCGTGCGCGAGGAGCGCCTTGTCGCGGATCTCGTAGTACTCGGCGCACGGGATGTGCGTGGTCAGGACGCGCTCGACGCGCTCGAACTCGTCCCAGCGCTTGAGCCACTCCTCGTACGGGGACTCCATGCCGCGGGCGATCATCGCGTCGTGCAGGGCCTGGGTGCGCTGCCGGTTGAAGCCCTGGTTGTAGTAGAGCTTGCGCGGCTGGTACGCGGGCCCGTACTCGGACTCGGGGTACTTCTCGGTGTCCGCCGCCGCCTCGAAGGCAATCATCGAAATCTTGTGGGTCATGATGTGGTCGGGGTGGGGGTAGCCGCCGTTCTCGTCGTAGGTCGTGATCACCTGTGGACGGAACGAACGGATCTTGCGGACGAGTTCCCCGGCCGCCTTGTCTTCATCCTCAAGGGCGAAGCAGCCCTCGGGGAGCGGCGGCAGCGGGTCGCCCTCCGGCAGGCCGGAGTCGACGAAGCCGAGCCACTCCTGCTTGATGCCGAGGATCTCGCGGGCCTCGTCCATCTCTTTCTTGCGCACCTCGTGGATGTGCTCCTCGATGTACGTGTCGCCCTGCAACTTCGGGTTCAGGATGGAGCCGCGCTCCCCGCCCGTGCAGGTGACCACCAGGACGTCCACCCCCTCGGCCACATACTTCGCCATGGTGGCCGCGCCCTTGCTCGACTCGTCGTCGGGGTGGGCGTGGACGGCCATCAGTCGCAGCTGGTCAGTCAAGACTCATCCTCAGTCAGTCGGCACCCGGTCGTCCGGTGTGCAGTCACGTCGGTCCGCCCCGTAGGGAGGTCTCCGAGGGGCGGTGGTCGCCCGCGCGCGGGGGGCTTCTATAGTGACCGAATCGGGGGACGAATTGTTCCGGGGCCCGGAGGACCAACATGAGTACGGCAAGTGCGAGCGCGCCCGAGGGGCGCTACGGCCGTACGACCGACGCGCGGGCCGACCACCGGCTGAAGGTCCTCGGCGGCGTCCTGGGCGCCCTGCTCCTCGGGCTCATCGGCTGGTTCGGCTGGCACTACGTCGGCCAGAACGAGATCAGCGGTGAGCTGATCGCCTTCCAGGTCTCCGACTCCTCCGTCTCCGTCCACCTCGAAGTGCGCAAGGACGCCGGCACCAGCGGCTACTGCACGGTCCGCTCCCAGGCCGAGAACGGCGCCGAGGTGGGCCGCGCGGACTTCCGCTTCACCGGCTCGGACACCCGGATCGACAAGGTCGTCACGCTCCGTACGACGGCCCGGGGGACGACCGCCGAGCTGCTCGGGTGCCATCCGGGCTGAGGCCGGCGCTCACCCGTTCGACGTATCCCGCCTGCGGGGCAGCTCTGACCTGCGGTGACGGTTTTCCGGTGACTTATGTCCTCCCCCTTCCGCCGTCGAATTGTTAGGCTCGTGGTTTCGCCCGTCCCTGAAGGAACATGCTTCGGGGTAGGGCGATGCTTTGTATTCCCAGTACCGACGAGGAGCACCTGTGACCCAGACCAGCGAGAACGTCACCTGGCTGACCCAGGAGGCGTACAACAAGCTCAAGGACGAGCTTGCGCACCTTACTGGTCCCGCGCGCTCGGAGATCACCGCGAAGATCGCGGCGGCGCGCGAGGAAGGTGACCTGCGCGAGAACGGCGGGTACCACGCGGCCAAGGAGGAGCAGGGCAAGCAGGAGCTTCGCGTGCGCCAGCTCACGCAGCTGCTGGAGAGCGCCAAGGTCGGTGAGGCCCCGCAGTCCGCGGACGGCGCGGTCGCGCCCGGCATGGTCGTCACGATCGCCTTCGACGGCGACGAGGACGACACCCTGACGTTCCTGCTGGCGTCCCGTGAGTACGCGAGCACGGAGATCGAGACGTACTCGCCCCAGTCGCCCCTGGGCTCCGGCGTCATCGGCCACAAGGTCGGCGAGGACGCGGAGTACGAGCTGCCCAACGGCAAGAAGGCGATGGTCCGCATCCTGAAGGCGACCCCGTACAACGGCTGAGCCGCCCCACGCCCTCGACAGCCCCTGTCACCGCCCTGGTGACGGGGGTTTCGTCGTGTACGGGGCCGCTGCGGGCCGGGGGTGGGGAGGCCGGTCATGCCGTCGCCGAACGGTACTTGCGGACCGCCAGCGTGCGGAAGACGACGATGATCAACAGGGAGTAGAGGACCGAGGCCCAGACGGGGTGCTGCATGGGCCAGGCGTCGGAGCGGGAGAGGCCGGGGTCGCCGAAGAGCTGGCGGCAGGCCTGGACGGTGGCGCTGAAGGGGTTCCATTCGGCGATGTGCCGCAGCCAGGGGGTCATCTGGGCGGAGTCGACGAAGGCGTTGGAGATGAAGGTGACGGGGAAGAGCCAGATGAGGCCGCCGGAGGTGGCCGCCTCGGGCGTGCGCACCGAGAGGCCGATCAGCGCGCCGATCCAGGTGAAGGCGTAGCCGAGGAGGAGCAGGAGGCCGAAGCCGCCGAGGATCTTGCCGAGGTTGGTGGGCTGCGCGGTGCCGAGGCGCCAGCCGACGAGGAGGGCGACGACGGCGAGGACGACGAGGGTGAGGGCGGTCTGGACGAGGTCGGCGACGGTGCGGCCGGTGAGGACGGCGCCGCGGGCCATGGGCAGGGAGCGGAACCGGTCGATGAGGCCCTTGTGCATGTCGTCGGCGATGCCGGCGCCCGCTCCGGCGGTGGCGAAGGTGACGGTCTGCGCGAAGATCCCGGCCATCAGGAAGTTCTTGTAGACGCCGGGATCGGTGCTGTTCCCGATCTTCATGGACCCGCCGAAGACGTAGGCGAACAGCACGACGAACATGACCGGCTGGATGACCCCGAACAGGATCATCTCGGGAATCCGGGACATGCGGATCAGGTTCCGCTTGGCGACGATCATGGAGTCCCGGAAGGACTGCACCGCGGGATGCGAGGGCGCGGGGACGACGCGGGGGTCGGTGGTGGTCATTTCGCGGCCCTGCCCTTCTTCTCGGTCTTCCCGGTCTTCTCGGTGCCGTCGTCGCTGTCGGTCTTCTCCTCCGCGACGTGCCCGGTGAGGGAGAGGAAGACGTCGTCGAGGGTGGGCCTGCGCAGGCCGATGTCGTCGATCTCGATGCCGCGCAGGTCGAGTTCGCGGATGATCTCGGCGAGCAGCTTGGCGCCGCCGGTGACGGGGACGGTGAGCCGGCGGGTGTGCTCCTCGACGGTGACGGAGCCCTTGCCGGAGGCGGCGAGGAGGTCGGCGGCGGCGGACATGTGCCCGCGCTCGTGGACGACGACCTCGACGCGCTCGCCGCCGGTGCGCGCCTTGAGCTGGTCGGACGTACCGCGCGCGATGACGCGGCCGTGGTCGACGACGGCGATGTCGTGGGCGAGCTGGTCGGCCTCCTCCAGGTACTGCGTGGTGAGCAGGAGGGTGGTGCCGCCGGAGACGAGGTTCTTGATGACCTCCCACAGGAGCAGGCGGTTGCGGGGGTCGAGGCCGGTCGTCGGTTCGTCCATGAACATGACCGGCGGGGAGACGACGAGCGCGGCGGCGAGGTCGAGGCGCCGGCGCATGCCGCCGGAGTACGTCTTGGCGGTGCGGTCGGCGGCGTCCGCGAGGTCGAAGCGGTCGAGGAGCTCGGCGGCGCGGGCCTTCGCCTGCCGGGGTGCCATCTGGTAGAGGCGGCCGACCATGACGAGGTTCTCACGGCCGGTCAGGTACTCGTCGACCGCGGCGAACTGGCCGGACAGGCCGATGGACCGGCGTACTTCGTTGGGCTGCTTGAGGACGTCGAGCCCGGCGACGACCGCGCGCCCGCTGTCGGGGCGCAGCAGGGTCGTCAGGCAGCGTACGGCGGTGGTCTTGCCCGCGCCGTTGGGGCCGAGCAGGCCCAGGACCGTGCCTTCGGGGACGTCGAGGTCGACGCCGTCGAGGGCTTTGACGTCACCGAAGGTCTTGACGAGTCCTTCGGCGTAGATCGCACCCGGCATTGGGCTCTCCACGTCATCGGGGTGTTCGGGGATTCTTCGGTTCGGAGTTCTGCGGTTCGGAGTTCTGCGGTTCGGGTGAAACGGGTCGTGCGAGAAGCGTAGGTTCGTGCCTTCCGGATCGCCCGACAGAACGTTCGAGCGACGTACGACACACCATAACGCGATGTATCGCGTCGCTCAATGCATTTCACCCGTCCGGGCGAGCAGCACTCTCGTGACCTGGGGTTTCCTAGTCGATGACGGTGTAGCCGGCGGCCCGCAGGGCCTGTCCGACCTCGGTGCAGTGGGCCGGGCCCTTGGTCTCCAGGTGGAGTTCGACCTCGGCCTCGGCCAGCCCGAGCCGCGGGTCGGTGCGGACATGGCTGATGTCGAGGACGTTCGCGTCGGCCCCCGACAGCACCCCCAGCAGCGTCGCGAGGGCGCCGGGACGGTCCGTGAGCCGCAGCCGCACGGCGAGGTAACGGCCCTGCGCGGCCATTCCGTGCCGCAGGACGCGTTGCATCAGCACCGGGTCGACGTTCCCGCCCGACAGCACCGCCACGACCGGCCCCTCGAACGCGCCGGGCTCGCTCAGCAGCGCGGCGACGGGGCTCGCGCCCGCCGGTTCGACGACCAGCTTGGCCCGCTCCAGGCACAGCAGCAGCGCGGCCGACAGGGCGTCCTCCGAGACCGTACGCACCTCGTCGACCAGGTCGCGGACGATCGCGAACGGCACGTCGCCGGGGCGCCCGACCCTGATGCCGTCGGCCATCGTCAGCGGGCCGCGCACCGACACGGGCCGCCCGGCCGCGAGCGACGGCGGGTACGCGGCGGCGCCGGACGCCTGGACGCCGACGATCCGTACGTCGGGACGCAGCGCCTTCACGGCGACCGCGATGCCCGCCGCGAGCCCGCCCCCGCCGATGCCGACGACGATCGTCCTGACCTCCGGGCACTGCTCCAGGATCTCCAGGCCCACCGTGCCCTGACCCGCGATGACGTCCGGGTGGTCGAAGGGGTGGATGAACACCGCGCCCGTCCCGGCGGCGTACTCCTGCGCCGCGGCGAGCGTCTCGTCGACCACCTGGCCGTGCAGGCGCACCTCCGCGCCGTACTCGCGGGTCGCGCTGATCTTCGGGAGGGGCGCGCCCTGCGGCATGAACACCGTCGCGTGCACGCCGAGCAGCGCCGAGGCGAGTGCGACGCCCTGCGCGTGGTTGCCGGCGCTCGCGGCGACCACGCCGGCCGCGCGCTCCTCGGGGAGCAGACCGGCGATCCGCACGTACGCGCCACGCAGCTTGAACGACCCCGTGCGCTGGAGGTTCTCGCACTTGAGGTGCACCGGGGAGCCGACGAGCTGGGTGAGGTGCCGGCTGCCTTCCATGGCTGTCATGCGGGCCACGCCCGAGAGCATCTTCTGGGCGCCCCGGACGTCGTCGAGGGTGACGGACCGCAGGGCGCCGGACGTGCTGTGGCTCATGCCTCCAGCATCGCAGTTCACAGCCGGGAACGAGTCCGCCGACCGAGGCGCGGGACGGGTTTGCGCAGCGCCGGTACGACTGACCGTCCGGCCGCGTACCCTGTCCCCCAACCCAGCACCCCCATGATGGAGCGAGCCCCCGGCCATGCCCACAACACCAGAGATGTCGATGGACATGACGACCGTCGGTGACACCGGTCTTCTCGACGCCCTCCAGCACGAGGTCGCCCTCTTCGCCCGCCGCGCCGAACAGACCCGGCTCGGCGGCGTGGGCCAGGTCCGCAACTCCATGGACCGTGCCGCGTACCTGCTGCTCAACCGCCTCGACAAAGAGGGCCCGATGGGCGTGAAGGCGCTCGCCGCGAGCATGGGCATCGACTCCTCGACGGTCACCCGGCAGGTCGCGCCCCTCGTCGACACCGGCCTCGTCAAGCGCACCTCGCACCCCGAGGACGGCCGCGCCGTCGTCCTCCAGCTGTCCCCGCGCGGCACCGCCCGCCTGGAGGAAGTCCGCTCCTCCCGGCGCCAGTTGATGGCCGAGCTGACGCAGGACTGGCAGCCCGAGGAGCGCGAGGTGTTCTGCTCCCTGCTCACCCGCTTCAACACCGCCCTCTCCGCGCGCATGTCCGCCCAGGGCCTGCCGGGAGCGGAACCCGCACAGGAGTCCTGAGGGTCTTCACATCGTCGGACGCTTCACCGGGCACGGGGGTTGACCGGTGCGGGGTCGCCGGTCTCAGATGAGGACGGTCCAGACGGCGGGGGAGGTGCCGGGTGCGGGAGTTCGAGGCGTTCGTCGCGGGTGCCGGGGGACGGCTGCTGTGGACGGCCACGCTCATCACCGGTGAGGTCGCGGACGACAACCCGCGCGCGCGACGCCTGCTGGCGAGCGCCCTCGCGCGTACGTACGCGTCCTGGGACCGCGTCCAGAAGGGCGACCCGTACGACCACGCGCGCGGGCACCTGGCGACCCGCTTCGCCCACTCCGCGTGGCGCCACCACACCACCCACCCCGGCTCCCCGCTGGCCCGCCTCACCCCCCAGGAACGCCTGATCCTGGTCCTGCGCCACCACGAGGGCATCGCGGAGGAACAGATCGCCGCCCTCCTCGGCCTCTCCCCCGAACGCGCCCGCGCGATCTGCCACCGGGCCACCACGAACCTCCTGCACCCGCCCCGGGGCCCCGCGCCGATGGTGCGCGGGGCGAAGGCGGTGCCGTCATGAGCAGCCGGTCGAACCGTGAAGTGGCCGTGCGGCGGATGATGGAGGGGCCGACGCTGGTGGTGCCGGCGGAGGTGCTGGGCGAGGCCGTGCGGCGGGGCGGGCGGCTGCTGTGGTGGCGCAGGGTGGCGCGGCGCGTGATGTGGACGCTGCTGTTCGCGGCCGTCGTCGCGTTCGCCGTGTGGGCCGCCGTGGCACAGCCGTGGGTGGAGCCGCCGTCCGAGACGACCCCACCCGTGGTCCGCTGGTAGGGCTGGTGGGTCAGCCGAGCGCCTGCTTGAGGTCCTCCAGGAGGTCCTCGACGTTCTCGATGCCCACGGAGAGGCGGACCAGGTCGGCCGGGACCTCCAGGGCGGACCCGGCGGCCGACGCGTGCGTCATCCGGCCCGGGTGCTCGATCAGGGACTCGACGCCGCCGAGGGACTCGCCCAGCGTGAACACCCGCGCGCGGTTGCACACCTCGACGGCCGCCTCCTCGCCGCCGGTCACCTGGAAGGAGACCATCCCGCCGAAGGACCGCATCTGCTTGGCCGCGACCTCGTGCCCGGGGTGGTCCGGCAGACCGGGGTAGAGGACGTTCGTCACGCGCGCGTGCCGGGTCAGCATGTCGGCGACCTTCACCGCGTTCTCGCTGTGCCGGTCCATGCGCACGGACAGCGTCTTCGCCCCGCGCAGCACCAGCCACGAGTCGAAGGGCCCGGCGACCGCGCCCATCGCGTTCTGGTGGTACGCCAGTTCCTCGCCGAGCGCCTCGTCCGCGGTGACCAGCGCGCCGCCGACGACGTCGGAGTGGCCGCCCATGTACTTCGTCAACGAGTGCACGACGACGTCCGCGCCGAGCGCGAGGGGCTGCTGGAGGTAGGGCGTCGCGAACGTGTTGTCGACGACCAGGCGCGCGCCCGCGTCGTGCGCGACCTGCGCGACGGCGGCGATGTCGGTGATGCCGAGCAGCGGGTTGGAGGGGGTCTCCACCCACACGGCCTTCGTCCTCGGCGTGATCGCCGCGCGCACGGCCGCGAGGTCGCTGGTGTCGGCCACCGACCACTCCACGCCCCAGCGGGCGACGACCTTCGCGAACAGCCGGAACGTGCCGCCGTAGGCGTCGTTCGGGATGACCACGTGGTCGCCCGGGCTCAGCAGGGTGCGCAGCAGGCAGTCCTCGGCCGCCAGCCCCGACGCGAACGCGAGCCCCCGCCGGCCGCCCTCCAGCGCCGCGAGGTTCTCCTCCAGCGCCGTGCGCGTCGGGTTGGCGCTGCGGCTGTACTCGTAGCCGCCCCGCAGGCCGCCGACGCCGTCCTGCTTGTAGGTCGAGACCTGGTAGATCGGCGGTACGACCGCCCCGGTGAGGGGGTCCGCCGTGTTGCCCGCGTGGATGGCGAGCGTCTCGAAGTGCTGACTGATGTGCCTGTCGCTCATGGGTTCCGAGGGTAGTGCGCTCGGGGCGGTGGTGCGGTACGGAGTCTGGGGCCGCGGAGTTATCCACAGGTCGTGGGAGGGGGTTCGCCAATTGTCGGTCGGGTCTGGTTCGCTTGAGGCATGGAGATTCTCTTGGTCCTGATCGCGGCGCTGCTTCTGAGCTTCGTGCTGCTGCCGTTCCTGCGGCGCAGGCGAGGCGGGATCGAGCTGGTCTCGCCGGGGCACCCGGACGCGGCGGACCCGGCGGACTACGGCTTCGTGCGCGAGGAGGAGCTGGACGTCCGGATGCCGGGCCCCGACCAGGACCTGGTCGATGTGCTGGACGTGGTGCAGCGGTCGCAGGACTATCGCGCGGCGCAGCAGTTGCTGGCGGGGACCGCGAAGGACGGCGAGGTGCGGTGGCAGCGGGTGCAGGCGTTCGCGGGGGCGGCCTCGCTGGAGTTGCAGCAGCGGCCGGGCGGGGTGAGCGACAGCCCGGGCGGGCAGTGGCTGCGGGTGTGGCGTGCCGAGCAGCCGAAGGACGCGGGCGGTGCGGCGGTGCACGCCGAGTTCCTGGTGCAGCAGGCGTGGCGGACGTCCGCGCCGGGGACCGACGACTTCCGGATCATCATGGAGGAGGCGAAGGAGGCGTGCGGGCAGGCGGCGCTGCTCGCCCCCGGTGACCCGGTCCCGTACCTCGTCGAGCTGTCCATCGCGCGCGGGCTGAACTACTCCCGCGAGGAGTTCGAGCAGCTCTGGCTGAAGATCCTCGACCGCGCCCCCGAGCACATGGGCGCGCATCTCTCGGCCCTGCACTACTGGTGCGAGAAGTGGCACGGCTCGCGGGAGATCGCCCAGTCCTTCGCCGAGGCCGCCGCCGCCCGCGCGCCCCAGGGTTCGCTGCTCGCCGCGATGCCGCTGTTCGCGGTCTTCGAGCACCTTCCCGAGGTCAACCTCGTGCGCGGCTTCTACCAGGGCGAGGTCGTCACCAAGGCGATCCACGGCGCGCTGCACGCGGTGCACTCCGCGCGCCGCGACGACCCGATGCTCGCGCACGTCCGGCATCTGCTGGTGTTCTTCCTCGTCCGCAGCGAGCGCTGGGCCGAGGCCATGAACCAGCTCGTGCACGTCGACGGCCACGTGGGCGCGCTGCCGTGGACGCTGTCGCAGGACCCGGCGGGCGAGTTCGCGGTGTACCGGGCGCTGGCGGTGGCGGGGTACGAGGCGAACGGGGGGAGCCCGGCGACGCTGCGGACGAGGAAGAACACC